>JAQUXV010000455.1 GCA_028692205.1 Eubacteriales bacterium | reverse complement strand
CTCGCGGTAAACTGGTGGATGAACGGGCGCTGGCCGAGGCGCTGGAAAAGGGCGAACTTGCGGGCGCGGCGCTGGACGTGTTTGAAGACGAGCCGGAGGTTTCGGCAAAGCTGAAGGCGCTGCCCAATGTGCTGATGACCCCGCATATCGGCAGCAACACGCTTTATACCAGAAACCAGATGGCGGATGCCTGCCGCGAACGCATTGAGGACGCTCTGGCTGGCAGAAAACCCGCCAACCTGCTGAACCCGGAAGTATGGCCGGGGAAATAACGCACTCGCTTGCAGTGTTGGCATAAAGAAGAATTTGTTATTGATAAAACGCCCTGCTGTAGAGCAGGGCGTTCGCTATTGTAAACAGGGTGCTTTGCCAGCACCGGATGGCAACGAGGCTCCGGCTGTATGCGTATCTCCGACAATGATGGGAGAGAACCGGGGTTTGGCTGTAAACAGAATCCGTGACAAGAAGATGCGGTGTTTACAATCTAATAGTAAACGTCCTGCTGCATAGCAAAACGTTTCAGAACGTTGATATACCTCATGAAAGCACGCAAGTTCAGCTTGTTGAAAAAGGATCAGATGAACGAAGCCGAGCCGCACACGGACGGGAGCGTACAGACGTACATGATCGCCTGCTGTGACGCGGGTGACAAGCAGGCGAGCCTTTCTTGGCAGGCTAAAACACCCCGCCGTACGGCGGGGCGTTTGCTGATGCTATTTGGATAACAGAGCGGGAAGCTCGTTTAACGTGACGATGCGATAACGGGCGGCTACCTGCGGGTAGTAGCGACCCGGGTCCAGTAAAACCCCGGCGATTCCCGCCGCGTTTCCGGCGTCGATATCAATATCCCGGTCACCGATCATATACGCTTCGGCCGCGGGGAAACGATGCAGATTCATCAGGTAGAGCAGCGCCTCCGGCGACGGTTTATCGGCGAACCCATCTTCCCGGGTAACGCAGTCCGTAAACAGCCTCAGCAACCCGTCCGTCGCCAGCTGATCCACAGCCCGGTGGTCCCGGTGGGTGAACAGGTAATGCCTGCAGCCAAGCGAGGCGGTGGCTTCCAGACAATCAACCAGCCCGGCCATTGGCACGAACGCGCGCTGTTCGGCATGGCGCTCGCGGAAAGCGGCGAGAAGCACCTCGGTTTTCAGGCCAAAGCGCTCGGCGTATACGGTAACGGCATAGAACAGCGTTTTTTTCATCAGCGCATAGGCTTCGGCCTCATCCGCTTTGCAATGAAAATCCTCCAGCGCCTTTACCAACGCTACCGCCATCTGTGGATAGGTATCGTACAGGGTTCCATCAAAGTCCCAAACAAGATTCTTGCGCATGGCGGCCACCCTTAGCGCGTTTCAGGCGCGGATGCGCCCGCTTCCGGCGCGGGAAGAATTTTGCTTACAAGCGCCGTCTCAATGCGGTGTTCACAAATCTTCTCTACCTGAATATGCAGACCGTTAACCTCCACAACGGGGGTGGAGCCGTCCTCCGGAATGGTGGTGAAACAACTGAACACCATACCGCCGAGCGTATCGTATTCCTCATCCAGCGGAAGCTCGATATCCAGCGCCTTGGAGAGCGTCTCCAAATCCACCGCGCCGTCGCAGCGCCAAAGGTTGTCATTAATGGCGACGACTTCAACTTCCTCTGCGGGATCGAACTCGTCGTAAATATTGCCGACGATTTCTTCCAGCAGATCTTCCATGGTCACAATGCCGCTCATGCCGCCGTACTCGTCCACCACGATTGCCATATGCACCTTGCGGGTTTGCATATCGCGGAAAAGCGCGTCCGCCTGCACCGTTTCGGGCACCAGATAGGCGGGGCGAAGCAGATCCCTCAGGGTTTTGGGCGGCTTGCTCTGCGCATTCAGCAGAAAATCACGCGTGTTCAACACGCCGACGATATCGTCCACATCCTCATCATAGACGGGGAAACGGCTCAAGCCGGATTCCCGGATGGTTTGCAGAATTTCGTCGAAAGTCTCGTCCACCTGAATGGTCACAACGTCCATGCGGTGGATCATGACCGATTCGGCGGTGGTATTGTTGAACTCGAAGATATTTTCGATCATGGTCCGCTCATCCTGCTGGATGGTGCCGCTTTCGCCGCCGATATCCACCATCATGCGGATTTCTTCCTCGGTCACCTGTTCGTTGGCGGCGTTCGGATCAATGTGAAAAAGCCGGAGCATCAAATTGGTGCTGGCGGAGAGCAGCCACACAATTGGCCTGAAAATCTTTTGTACAACAATGATCACGTTGCTGCTGAACCGCGCGACTTTATCGGGGTACTGCATGGCGATGCGTTTCGGCGTCAGTTCGCCAAGCACAAGCGTGAAATAACTTAAGACCAGCGTAATAAAGATCAGGCACAGGGTGCCGAGCGTTTCAAGCGAAAAGAAGGTGAAGCCCGCGGCGTATAGCGCCTGTGACAGCCGGGCGGAGAAATGATCCGCGGCCAGTGCGCTGGCCAGAAACCCGCTCAGGGTAATGCATACCTGTATGGTGGATAGAAAGTCGTTCGGGGATTCCGCAAGCTTGAGCATAACGGCGGCTTTTTTATCCCCCTCTTCAGCCTGCTTGCGGACCTTATTGTCGTTAAGGGAGATGACGGCGATTTCCGTTGCGGCGAAAAATGCGTTGATAAGGATGAGAATAAACTGAATCAGCAATTGACCGCCTATCGGGTCGTCCAAAGAAAGCCCTCCTCGTCTGCGTTCCATCGGCAATGG
>JAQUXV010000454.1 GCA_028692205.1 Eubacteriales bacterium | reverse complement strand
GTTTCAAGCATCTGCGTAAGCAGCGCCTTCACATCGTCGTCGCCCAGGATATCCCCGCCCTTGATGGCGTGTTTGCAGGCCATCTGCGCAACCCGCCTGCGCAGGCGTTCGCGTGTCACCTTTCCATACCGGGTGCGTGTTTCGTCCAGCACGTCCAGCAGCAGGTCGCGCACCGGCTCGTTCTGCCCCAGGATCACGGGGATAGCGCGCACCGCGACGGTGGAGGCGTCAAACGCGTCAATGTCGAAACCGGCTTCGGTCAGTTCTTCGCCCATTTCAATCAACCGGGAAACGTCCCCCACTGTCAGGCGCACCGTTTGCGGGGTCAGCAATTGCTGGGAAATTCTTGTTTCTTCGTACCGTTTCATAAAACGATCATACAGCACCCGCTCGTGCGCCGCATGCTGATCCACCATTAGCAGCCGATCCCCCGCCTCAAACAGCAGAAAGGTCTTGAAAGCCACGCCAATATAGCGCAGGTTTACCGGCGCTTTTCCGGTAAAGCTCTGTTGTTCGGCAGTCGATACGGTAGCCGTTTCAGTGCCCGCAACCGGCCTTGCAGGAAGCGAAAAAACGATCCCGGCATTTTCCGTTTCCTGTCGGACTGTTTCAACCCGTTCTGCTTTTGGCGCAAACACCGTATATGCCTCGCCGTCTTCATCCGGCGCATATGTTTCGGCTGTTTCGCGGATCAGGCGGTTGTCCTCCGGCTGCAGCAAAGTTTCGGTATCATCCCGTGCCAAAGCGGCAGGTTGGCGCAGGGTAGGCGTTTTCATGCGCGCATCGTCCGCTGCGCCAAACAGTATATTGGCCTCTCCCGGTTTTTGCTCTTCCGGCTCGGGGGGCGCTTCTTCCCGTCCTTCACCGCCGGGCAGCGAAACGACTTCTATCTCCGGCACAACGGTTGCCGCGCGCGGTCTCTCCGCGCCCGTCAGCATATCCTGTACCGTCACGTTGCCAAGCGCCGCGTGCGTGAGGGTTTCGACGGCTTTCACCACCGCGGGCGGATTTTGAAAGCGCACTTCCAGCTTGTTGGGATGCACGTTTACATCCACCTGCCGATAGGGCATTTGCAGGTACATTGCGCACATGGGGTATCGGCCGATCATCACGTAGCCTTCGCAGCCGTTTTCCAGCGCCTTGCTAATTAAATCATCCCGGAAATACCGACCGTTGATAAAAAAGCTCTGCTGCATCCGGTTGCCGCGGGCAAGCTCGCCTATGCCCACATACCCGTCCACCAACACGCCGCCTTCGCTGCCCTGTACGCGGCGCATGGTTTTAAGCGCCTCCCGCCCATACACGCAGTACAAAGCGGATTCCAGCGTGCCGTCTCCGGCGCTTCGGTATACGGTTTTCCCCTGATTCACGAAGCGAAAAGCCACGTCCGGCCTGCTTAATATCAGGCGCATAATATAATCGGATACAAAGGTCGCTTCCGAAGCAGGCTTCTTCAGGAATTTCAGCCGCACAGGCGCGTTAAAAAACAGATCGCGCACCGTTATGCTGGTACCTACGGGGCTGGCCGCCTCTATAACGCCTGCAAACTCACCCGCTTCCACCTGTGCCCTGATACCGTAATCGGCGTTTGTCGTTCTTGTAACGCAGGTGACCTTCGCCACCGCGGCGATGCTTGCCAACGCCTCGCCGCGAAAGCCCAACGTATGCACGTCGTACAGCTCTTCGGCTTTCACCAGTTTGCTGGTGGCGTGACGTTCGAACGCCATTCGTATCTGCTTGGCGGGTATCCCGGCACCGTTATCGCTGACCCGGATGGAGGTTATTCCGCCGTCCTGCAGTTCCACGGTAACGGCGGTCGCGCCCGCGTCGATGCTGTTTTCCACCAGTTCTTTCACGGCTGCGGCGGGGCGTTCCACCACCTCGCCCGCGGCGATCTGGCCTATCACCTCGTCGGAAAGCCTTTGGATGGGTCGGGTATCCATGCTTTGCTCCTTTATCGTTTGTTCGGTGCGCTTATTGCAGTCTTCTTGCTTTTTCCCGCAGGCGGAACAGGGTGTTCAGCGCATCCATCGGCGTAATGGCGAGCACATCCAACTCCTTCAGTTCCTCCACCAGTTTATCCTGTTCCAGATGGAAAAGGTCCGTCTGCCGGTTTGCCTTCTTCTTCTTTTCCAGAATGTTCTGGCTGATGGTTTCCTGATTGATGTCGCTTACTTCCAACCGCGCCTGTATCTCGTGCGCGCGCGCGACCACCGAGGCGGGTATACCCGCAAGCCTCGCAACATGCACGCCGTAGCTCTTATCCGCGCCGCCGGGCTGTATTTTGCGGAGGAAGATCACATCTTCCCCATGTTCCATCACCGTGATGCAATAGTTTTTAACACCCTCAAAGCGGCCTTCCAGCTCGCTTAGTTCGTGGTAATGGGTGGCGAAAAGCGTTTTTGCCCCGCATTTTTTCACATCCAGCATATATTCCACCACCGCCCACGCGATGCTTAAACCGTCAAACGTGCTGGTGCCGCGGCCAATCTCATCCAGAATCACAAGCGATTTCTGCGTGGCGTTACGAAGAATGTTGGCGGTTTCGCTCATCTCCACCATAAAGGTGCTCTGGCCCCCGGCCAAATCGTCCGACGCGCCGATACGCGTAAACACCCGGTCGCAAAGGCTGATGCTCGCGCTTTCCGCCGGAACGAAGCTGCCGATGTGCGCCATAACAACAATCTGCGCCACCTGCCGCATATAGGTGCTCTTGCCCGCCATGTTCGGGCCTG
>JAQUXV010000453.1 GCA_028692205.1 Eubacteriales bacterium | reverse complement strand
CTGATCGCCGTAAGCGTTATCCTGGAGACGAAACGCCAGCTGGACGATATGCTGATCAGCCGCAACTACGATAAGATTTCCTGAGGCGTGAGCCTGTAAACGGCCGGTTTCACAACCGCGTGAAGCGCTGATGGCGCAGCGTGACTGTGAAACCGGCCGCATTAGAGCGTGGGCCGAAGGCAGTGTGATGGAAGCAGCAGGACGCATTCGCGGAAAAATGCTTCTAAGCGGAACCTGAAACGGATGAGGGCAGGTTAAAGTGACAAGGCCCCTCCGATTCAGTCAGACTGCGCGCTACTGAGGTTTACCCAATGCGCCCCATCAGGTTGTTCTGAATCAACGCGCTGGAGAGAAAACGCTTATGGGATCGTTGTTAATGCCAAAAGGATGATTGTTTTCGCCTGAGGCAACCGTAAGCGATTTGCGGCATCCTGTTCTTGTGGGAATGTCGTGAATGTGATATAATCTCTTTGCGCGCCTTGTGCGTAGCGACGGTTGGGAGGTATTTATGAACATTATCTTTCTTGGCCCTCCGGGCGCGGGTAAAGGTACGCAGGCGCAGATTATCTGCAAAAGATACGGCATACCGCAGATTTCTACCGGAGATATGCTGCGTGCCGCGATCACCGCGCAGACGGAGACCGGCCTGAAGGCGAAAAGCTACATGGACGCCGGCCAATTGGTGCCGGACGAAGTGGTTATCGCCATTGTAAAAGAGCGGCTGGCCGCGGATGATTGCAAAAACGGCTTTATACTGGACGGGTTCCCCCGTACGGTAGAACAGGCCGACGCGTTGTCGAAAATCGCGAAAATCGACGTTGTAATCAATATCAGTGTCGACGACGAGGCGCTGGTACGGCGGTTATCAGGTCGTAGGGTATGCCCGCTTTGCGGAGCACCGTACCATGTGGATCGGCTGAACGGCGAAACCAAATGCACCGCGGATGGCACGCCGCTGATCCAACGCGACGACGACAAGCCCGAGACGGTTCAGAACCGTCTTACGATTTATCACCAGAAAACGGCCCCGTTGATCGACTTCTACGAGAAACGCGGCACGCTGCGAACGGTGAACGGCTCGGCCGGGCTTGAAAATGTCAGCGCGGAGATTGTAAAAACGCTCGAGGCGACGAAATGATCTATCTGAAGAATGCGCACCAGTTGGACGCCATGCGCAAATCGGGAGCCCTCCTGTTTGAGGTGCTTTGCCGGTTGAAAGAGGCGATCAAGCCGGGCATGAGCACGGCGGAAATGGATGTTTACGCCGAACAGCTGATACGCAAGCACAAGGCGGTTCCATCCTTCCTGCACTACGAGGGCTATCCCGCTTCACTGTGCGTATCGATTAACGATCAGGTTGTACACGGCATTCCCAGCGACAAAGTTTTCCTGAAGGAAGGCGATGTCGTAAGCGTGGATTGCGGGCTGGTCCTTGACGGCTGGCAAGCGGACAGCGCATTCACCGTCGGCATTGGGAAGATCACCCCGGAAAACCGGCAGCTGATCGACGTGACCGAGGAAAGCTTTTTCAAGGGTGCGCGGCAGGCGATCAACAACCAGCATCTGGGCGATGTCGGCCATGCGGTGCAGGCTTATGCCGAAAGCTTCGGATACGGTGTGATTCGCGACTTGACAGGCCACGGCATCGGAAGAAGCATGCACGAAGATCCCAGCGTGCCCAACTATGGTAACCCGGGGCACGGCGTAAAGCTCCGTCCCGGTATGACCCTTGCGATCGAACCAATGATCGCGATGGGGGATTACCAGGTAAGCCAGCTGGAAGACGGCTGGACGATCGTAACAGACGATGGAAGCGTATGCTCGCACTACGAGCACACCATTGCTGTGAACGAAAAAGGATTGCCGGAACTGCTTACGTATCCAGGTTATGCCTTAACGGAGGAAGCCAGGCCGTGAGAGCAAACCCGAGTGAAATTGGCCGAATGGTGGTTTCCCTGCAAGGGCACGACCGTGGCCGGAGGTTTTTGGTAGTCGGGCTGATCGACGAGCGCCATGTGCTGATTGCGGATGGCGATACGAGAAAGCTTGCCAAGCCGAAAAAGAAGCAGTTAAAGCACTTGCGCGCAGAACCGCTGACCGCGCCGGACGCGGTGATTACCGCGGTTCAGAACCACGCGCAAACGGCGGACAGTGCGATACGCAAAGCGCTGAAAGCGGCGCCTGAAGCAGAATCGGGCGAAACCCAACGGATTACCGATAAGGAGGAATGCGCACTTGTCCAAGAGTGACGTCATTGAGATGGAAGGCACGGTGGTTGAGGCTCTTCCCAACGCGATGTTTCTGGTGGAGCTCCCCGGCGGGCACCGGATCATGGCCCATATATCGGGGAAAATGCGCATGAACTTCATCCGCATTTATCCCGGCGACAAAGTTACTATCGAGCTATCGCCCTACGATCTTACTCGCGGCCGCATTACGTGGCGCAGCAAGAACTAGAAGGCACACAACCGGTCGCTTTGCTCGGCCGTATGAATGGAGGAAATCAGCATGAAGGTTCGTCCCTCGGTGAAACCCATTTGTGAAAAATGCAAGATCATCAAGCGCAAAGGCCGCGTGATGGTTATCTGCGAGAATCCCAAGCACAAGCAGAAGCAGGGCTGAGCAGGGAACTGTTCCCTCGCTGTCCCGATGGGTGCAATTAAAGAAAGAGGTCGCCAAACGGCGACTTTTTTTCTTTGCCTTTTCAAAAGGCAAAAGGAAATACCTATACGTATATTGG
>JAQUXV010000452.1 GCA_028692205.1 Eubacteriales bacterium | reverse complement strand
GCGGGCGTAAACCACCCGGAACCCGACAGCAGCATAACCGCGGCCGCGAGCGACGCCGCAAACCGAACGAGCGCTTTCCTCAAACCTTCACCCCCTGTTGACAATCAAATATTATACCGCTACCGGCTCGGTTTGTCCAATTTGCAAGCGAAGATCAGGCTTCTTCCGGCGTGGTGATGTTGCGCAGCCACGCGCCTTTTTTAAGCGTGTGTATGGCGGGGAAAAACGCCAGATTACGAAGCGCATAGACGATGAACACCGCGGCCAGCATGCTCAGCTTTCCGGGTAACAGAAAACCCATGATCAGGCACGCGGGCACGGGCACCGCCCAAATAAATCCGGCGTCCAGCAGCGTCGCGGAGCGGGTTTCGCCGCCAGCGCGAAGGCAGAAGAAGCAGAACGCATACAGGTAATTAAGCGGTGTAAACACAGCCATGGCGCAGGATACCTGCGTTGCGGCGCGGCGAAGCTCCGCGTCGATGGTGTAAAAGTTGGGCAGCGCGAACGCCAGCCCTATGCAAAGCGCCGTACCCGCCACACTGATAAAGAAAGTGAGACCGAATAATTTTTTACAATTCTCTTTGGCTTCCTCAAGCTTTCCCGCGCCGAGCATCGAGCCGATCATGACCGATACGGCGGAGGCGTTGCCCATGTTGAGCACGGCGATGATGTTGAAGCAAACCTCCGCGATGGAAAGCGCAGGCAGCGCGGTTTCATCCATGCGGGCAAAGCACCAGAAGAAAATGTTGATACCGATGCTGTACAGCAGCTCGTTGCCGATCAGCGGAAGGGATTTGGCCGCGAAGTGACGGCGCACGCTCGGCAGCAGCTGCCCGCAGGTTTCCGGCTCGAAGGCAAAGTACAGGCGTTTGCGCAGCATCAGCAGAACGTAAAAACCCATTTCAAAGTAACGGGCGATCAGCGTGCCCCAGGCCGCGCCCCGCACGCCCATGGCCGGTACGCCGAAAGCGCCGAAAATCAGCACATAATTGCACAGCGCGTTTACGCCCATGCTGAACAGGCTTACGCGGACGCTGATCTGGTTTTGCCCCAGCGAGCGAAGCGAGTAAACGAAAATTCCGCTGATGGCGGCGGGGAAATAGGTGAAGCTGATAATGCGCAGGTATTCCACGCCAAGCTCAATCGTGCGCGCGTCGGAGACGTAAATGCGCATTACGGCCTCCGGGATCAAAAACATCGGCAGGAAAAACAGGGCCGCCGCCGCCAGCCCCACGCCCATCTGCGCCCAGAAAAGCCCCTGGCAAACCTTGCGGTTGCGCGCGCCGAAGTACTGGCTGATCAGCAGCCCCGCACCGCCCGCCAGGCCGAAAAGAATGGCGTTGTAAATCAACACCGGCTTGTTGGCGACGGTTACGGCGCTCATGGCGATGCCTTCCGCGTCCAGCGAGCCGACCATCAGATTGTCCACCATATTAAAAAGATTGTTGATCAGCTGCTGTACCGTTACGGGCAGCATAACGGCCAGCGCGCTTTTATAGAAGGCGCTGTCGCCAAGATAAGGGCGCACGGACCGGCCCGGACGCTGCATGGTTATCCCTCGTTTCCCTGTGATATTAAGGTAGAAATACGATTATAACGGAAACGGGCCGTAATGGCAACATTCCGGGGGAAAGCATCCGCGCGCACAAGCCCGAAACGGTATGGCGAAATAACGGAACATGGTGTACAATGAGCACAAGAGCCTTTCAGGCGTAAAGTTACGGAGGAAAAGATGGCTTATCAAGCGCTTTACCGGCAATGGCGGCCCATGAAATTCGAAGAGGTGCTGGGGCAGGAGGCGGTGATCCGCACACTGCGCAGGCAGGTGGAAACAGGCCGCATCGCGCACGCGTACCTGTTCTGCGGCTGCCGGGGAACAGGCAAAACCTCGATTGCTAAAATCATGAGCCGTGCTGTCAACTGCCGCAATCCCGAGCAGGGCGAACCCTGCGGCGAGTGCGAACCCTGTAAGGCCATTCTTTCGGAAAGCACGCTGGATGTGCTGGAACTGGACGCGGCCAGCAACAACAGCGTCGACAACGTTCGCGATCTGCTGGAGCAGGTGCGTTACCCCGCGCAGGTGGGGAAATATAAAGTATATATCATCGACGAAGTCCACATGCTCTCCACCGCGGCCTTTAACGCACTGCTGAAAACGCTGGAGGAACCGCCCGAGCATGTGGTGTTCATACTGGCGACCACGGAGCCGCAGCGCATTCCCGCAACCATTTTAAGCCGCGTGCAGCGGTTCGATTTTGGGCGTATTCCCGCGCCGCTGATGATTAAGCGGATGGAAGAAGCGCTTGGGCAGATTCAGCTTCAGGCGGAGCCGGAGGCGCTGCAAATGGTGGCGCGCGCGGCCGAAGGCGCGATGCGCGACGCATTCAGCATCCTGGACATGTGCGTTTCCGCCGCCGTGGACGGCAAGCTTACGGCCGCAACGGTGCGGGATGTGCTGGGTTCAAGCGATAAGGATTTTTTGTTTACATTTGTCGATACCATCGCCGCGGGAGACGCGGCGGGCGTGATGCGGCATATCGATACGCTGATGCGCTCCGGCCGGGAACCGCAGGTGTTTCTGCGGGAAACGGCGCGGCATATGCGCGCGCTGCTGACTGTGAAAACGGTGGGGGAGAACGCGGCGGCTTTGCTGGAAGCGACCGACGAGGATGAAAAGCGCTATCGCAAACAGGCGGAGGCGTTTACGCAGGAGCGGCTTTTGCGGATTACCGACGGGCTGATGCGCGC
>JAQUXV010000451.1 GCA_028692205.1 Eubacteriales bacterium | reverse complement strand
CCGCGCATTTCCGGGCCGTAGCTGGGCATCCAGCTCACCTCGCGGCCCTCGCGCATCGCGCTCTTGGCGATCAGCTGGCCGATCAGCAATACGCCCTGTCCGCCGAAACCCGCGATCAGAAATTGCTTCTCCATTACTGCGCGCCTCCTTCCGCAGGTTCCGCGGTCACGTCTTTGTAGACGCCCAGCGGATAGGCGGGGATCATGCTTTCCTGCAGCCATTTCAGCGATTCGCGCGGCGTTTTGCCCCAGTTGGTGGGGCAGGTGGACAGCACCTCCACCATGGTAAAGCCCTTGCCCTCCATTTGGAGCTGGAAGGCTTTTTTAATGGCGGCTTTGGCTTTTTTCACATTGGGCACGTCGTGCGTGCTCACACGGGCGATGTAGGCCGGGCCCGTAAGGGTGGAGAGCATCTCGCTCACCTTGACCGGCCAGCCGCAGTGGTTCACATCGCGGCCGTAGGGGCTGGTGGTGGTCACCTGCCCGGGCAGGGTGGTGGGGGCCATCTGGCCGCCGGTCATGCCGTAGATGGCATTATTCACGAAAATTACGGTGATCTTCTCGCCGCGGGTCGCCGCGTGGATGATCTCCGCCGTGCCGATGGACGCCAGATCGCCGTCGCCCTGATAGGTGAAAACAGCCTTGTCCGGGCAGACGCGCTTGATGCCCGTGGCTACAGCGGGGGCGCGGCCGTGCGCGGCCTCCATCATATCGCAGTTGAAGTAATCGTAGGCGAACACCGCGCAGCCCACGGGCGCTACGCCGATCGCCGTCTCGCCGATGCCCAGCTCGTCCATCGCCTCGGCCACCAATCGGTGGATGATGCCGTGGGTGCAGCCCGGGCAGTAGTGGAACGGTTTTTCGCAGAGCATGCTGGTTTTTTCAAAAACAACCGCCATGTCACTCGCCCTCCTTCCCGTTGGGGTCCGCAGGTTCGTTTTTCTCATCGGGCGCTTTTTCGGCCTTCTGTTTTTCCTCGATGTCCTTCAGGTCCTTCTGGGCAGTCTCAATCGCCTTGCCCACCGCGCCGATAATGCCGGAAACCCCTTTGGTTACGGTTTCGGCAGTACGGGCGGCAAAGCCGCCGACCTGTTTGCCGACATCCTGCGCCTTTTGCTGGAAATCGGGGCTGTTGACCGTATCGCTGATCTTTTTACCCGCTTCGTCCAGTTTTTTGCCGACGTAGTTCGCCGCGGCGTCGACCGTCTCAACCGCGCTTTTGAAGGTCTTTTCAAGATCCGGCTTGCCGTCGGCTTCCGCCGAAGAGGACACGCCCGCCACTTTCTCAATCTGGGCGACCATCTCGCTCACGGTGGGCACCATGCCGCCGGTGCGGCCGTAGAAGTGTACGGGGCGCTCGCCGTTCACAGCCAGGCGCACATCGTCCACCATCTGGCCCATGCTCATTTCCAGCACCAGATAGTCTTTCGCGGTGGCAAGCGTTTTGCGGATCGCGGCCTCCGGGAAGGGCCAAAGCGTGATGGGCCGGAGCAAACCGACCTTGATGCCCTTCTCGCGGCACTTGCGCATAGCGCTGCGCGCGATGCGGCTGGTGGTGCCGTACGCGACGATCACGATCTCGGCATCCTCCAGCATTTCTTCCTGCCAGCGACACTCGTTTTCCGCAATCAGGTCGTATTTTGCCTGCAGGCGCTTGCAATGGTTCTCCAGTACCTGCGGGTCGATATACAGGCTGTTGATGATGGCGCGGGGTTTCTCCTCCGTGGGCACGTGGCCGTCCGCCGCCCAGTTTTTGGGCTTCAGGTCGGGCGCGGGCGCGCGGTCGGCAACCTTATCCATATCCACGGGTTCCATCATCTGGCCGATCAGGCCGTCGCCCAGCACCAGCACTGGGTTACGATACCGATCGGCAATGTCGAAGGCTTCCTGCGTCAGGTTTACAGCCTCCTGCACGCTGCCCGGGGCCAGTACGCACATGCGGTAATCGCCGTGCCCGCCGCCGCGGGTAGACTGGTAATAATCGCTCTGCGCCGGCTGAATGGAGCCGAGGCCGGGGCCGCCGCGAACCATGTTCACAATCACGCACGGCACTTCCGCGCCGACAATGTAGCTGATGCCCTCCTGCTTCAGGCTGATGCCGGGGCTGGAAGAACTGGTCATCACACGCGCGCCGGAGCCGCCTGCGCCGTAGACCATATTGATTGCCGCGACCTCGCTTTCAGCCTGCAAAAAGCAGCCGCCAACCTGCGGGAGCCGCTTGCTCATATATTCCGGAATCTGGTTCTGGGGCGTGATGGGATAGCCGAAGAAAAACCGGCATCCCGCCTGAATGGCGGCTTCGGCGATCGCTTCGTTCCCCTTCATGAGTTTCTTCATGGGATCCTTCCCTTCTCGGCCGGTAGGCCGTAATCTCCGGGGCAACCGCACCCGTGCGCGGGTATCGGTCGTCTGGAAAGGCGCGCCGAAACCGGCGGCCTTCCATCGCCGCGCGCAGAACCTCCGCCCCGCCACCCGGCGGAAGGGGATATCTATCCGCGGCGTTACGTTTTATTTTTCAACCGTTATGGCAACATCGGGGCACATGGTGGCGCAAAACGCGCAGCCGATGCACTCCTCCATATTGGTACAATAGGCAGCGTGGTAGCCTTTTTTGTTGATATGCGATGAATCCAACGCCATGATCTTTTTCGGACATGCGTCGACACACAAACCGCAGCCCTTGCAAACGTCCTCGTTTACGGTTACGATTGCCATGGTTCAGCCTCCTTTTCCCTGTCGCGCCGCGCAAGCAT
>JAQUXV010000043.1 GCA_028692205.1 Eubacteriales bacterium | reverse complement strand
GTTCCGGGCCGATCTGAAAGGAGAACCAGACCATGGCGAAAAAGAAACCCGGTTTCGAGACGCTCCAGCTGCACGCTGGGCAGATCCCCGATAAGCAAACCTATTCCCGCGCGGTGCCTATTTACCAGACCACCAGCTATTGCTACCCCAACGCTAAAGCGGCGGCGGATGTGTTTTCCGGCGTGGCGGAAGGTTTTACCTACACCCGTATTGAAAACCCGACCGTAGGCGTTTTGGAAGAACGCGTAACCGCGCTGGAGGACGGTGCGGCGAGCGTGGCGTTTTCCAGCGGCATGGCGGCGGTATCGGCGGCGGTGTTCGCCCTGTGCGATACCGGCGACCATATCGTGGCCATCAGCACACTGTACGGCGGCACGGTTACGCTGCTGGCTTCGCGCCTGCCGCAGGTGGCGGGCATCACCACCACGTTTGTCGATCCCGACGATGTGGCGGCCATGGAGGCGGCCATCCGCCCCAACACAAAAATGCTCTATCTGGAAACCATCTGCAACCCCAACATCAACGTGCCGGATTTTGACGCCGTCAGCGCCGTCGCCCGCCGCCACGGCCTGCCCGTGGTGCTGGATAACACCTTCGGCATGCCCCCCATCTTCCATGCCAAAGAGCACGGTGCGGACATCGTTGTCCACAGCCTCAGCAAATACGCGGGCGGTCACGGCACCACCATCGGCGGTATCGTGGTGGATATGGGCACGTTCGATTTTCACAACCCCCGCTTTGCCAGCCTCACCACGCCCGACGCGCAAAACGGCAACATCGTCTATGCCGATCAGCCCGCGCCCATCGCCACACGGCTCCGGCTGCAGATGATCCGCGAATTCGGCGCGTGCTTAAGCCCCATGAGCGCTTTCCTGATCCTGCAGGGGCTGGAAACGCTCAGCCTGCGCATTGCCCGGCATTGCGACAACGCGCGCAGGGTGGCAGAGTTTCTCAGCACGCACCCCAAGGTCGCCTATGTGCATTACCCGACGCTGACGGGCGATCCCTACCATGTAAGGCAGCTTACCTACCTGCCCAACGGCGCGGGCGCCATTATGAGCTTCGGCGTCAAGGGCGGGGTGGAGGCGGGCCGCCGCTTCATCGACGGGCTGACGCTGTTCAGCCTTCTGGCTAACGTGGCGGACGCGAAATCGCTGGTCATCCACCCGGCCAGCACCACCCACGGCCAGATGAACGAAGCCCAGCTGGAAGCCGCGGGCGTGAAACCGGAACTGATTCGCCTGAGCATCGGGCTGGAAGACCCGGACGACCTGATCGCCGATCTGGAGCGCGGCCTCGCACAGGTGTAACTGTTTTCGTTTCCCACACCACATCACACAGGAGGATCCCTATGCCTGTTAAAATTCCGGACGCGTTGCCCGCAACGCGCATCCTCACCGAGGAAAACGTATTTGTGATGACGGAGAAGCGTTCGCAGACGCAGGATATCCGCCCGCTTCGCATCGCCATCGTCAACCTGATGCCCACCAAGGAGAAAACGGAAACCCAGCTTTTACGCCTCATCTCCAACTCGCCCCTGCAGGTGGAAATTACCCTGCTTCGAACCGGCACCTACGAGGGCACGCACGTGTCCACCGATTATCTGGACACCTTTTACCGGACGCTTAACGATGTGAAGGACGAGTTTTTCGACGGCGTCATCATCACCGGCGCGCCGGTGGAGCGGCTGGATTTTACGGACGTCCTGTACTGGGAGGAGCTTACCCGCATCATGGACTGGACGGACCGGCGCGCCTTCAGCACCCTGCACATCTGCTGGGCAGCGCAGGCGGGACTGTACTACCATTACGGCGTCAACAAGCTTCCCCTGCCCAAAAAGCTGTTCGGCGTGTACGAAACCGCGCTCACCGACCGGCGGGACCGCCTGCTGTGCGGGTTTGACGATACGTTCGTCGTGCCCATGAGCCGCCATACGGCGCTGGACGAGGAAGCCCTCGCCAAGTGCGACGATCTGGTGGTGCTGGCCACCTCGCCGCAAACCGGCGCTGCGCTTGTGCGCAGCCGGGACGGGCGGCGCGTGTTCGCCACCGGCCACAGCGAGTACGACCGCGATACGCTGGCCCACGAGTATTACCGCGACGTGGACAAGGGCATGGCCATGGACCTGCCTGAGCATTATTTCCCCAACAACGATCCGTCGCTGGCCCCGCGCATGTGCTGGCACGCGCACGCGAGCCTGCTGTTTGCCAACTGGCTCAACTATTTCGTGTATCAGGAGACGCCTTTTGAGCTTTCCAAAGGCTTAAGTCCTTTGGACACCCATACCGTCCATATCCCCGACAAGCGCTGAACAACGCTTTTGCGCCTGCCGAGGCAGGCGCAGCGGGGTCGAACCGTCGTTTTTCCGAAAAACCCGCCGCCGGGGGCGGCCGAAAACCGATGCGAGGAGCGTAGTGAAGATATGAAAATCGTGGACCTGCTCGGCAGCCCGGGCGTACACATGAGCTGCGAGGTGTTTCCCCCCAAGGAATTCGCGCGCGTTGACGAAGCCAAAGCCGTCGTGCGCGGCCTTGCGGAGCTTTCGCCCGCTTACATCAGCGTCACCTACGGCGCGGCGGGCCGCACCCCCCATTTTACGCGGGAGCTGGCCGAGGCGGTGCAGGCTTCCGGCGTGCCGGCGCTTGCGCACCTGACGTGCATCAACGATACCGTTTCCAAAATCGACGAGGTGCTGGACAAGCTTACGGAAGCGGGCGTTACCAACGTGCTGGCCCTTCGCGGGGACATTCCCGAGGGCGAAACCTTCCCCACGGGCGACCATTTTGAGCACGCGGCGGAGCTGGTGAGCTATGTCAAAAAGCGTGGCGGCTTCTGCGTGGGCGCGGCCTGCTACCCCGAAGGGCACCCCGAGGCGGTCAACCGCGCCGAGGATTTGCGCTACCTGAAGCTCAAGGTGGACGCGGGCGTGGATTTTTTAACCACGCAGATGTTTTTTGACAACGCGACACTGTACAATTTCATGTACCGCGCGCTGAAGGCGGGTATCAGCGTGCCCATCGGCGCGGGCATTATGCCGGTGGTCAACGCCCGGCAGATCAAGCGCATCGCCTCGCTTTCCGGCGCGACGCTGCCGCCCCGCTTCTGGTCCATCGTAGACCGTTTCGGCGACGATCCGGCTTCCATGCGGCAGGCGGGCGTAGCCTACGCCACCGAGCAGATTATCGACCTGATCGCCAACGGCGTAAACAACATTCACCTCTATACCATGAACCGTGTGGACGTAGCCGCCGATGTGTGCCGCAACCTGGGCGCCATCCTGGGGAAATGACGGTCAATTCCCCCGCCATCCCTGTTTTCCCCTGTAACAATCGCCAACCAAAGGAGCTGTTGTCATGCACCCGTTTCTAACGCTTCTCTCCGAACGAATCACCTATTTTGACGGCGCCATGGGCACCCGCCTGCAGGCGGTGGGCCTGAAGGGCGGCGAGCAGCCGGAACGCTGGAACCTCACGCACCCGAACGATGTGAAAGCCGTGTACGCAAGCTACCTGCGCGCGGGCGCGGACATGGTGACCGCCAACACCTTCGGCGCAAACCCCCTGCATTTTCCGCAGGAATGGGAAACGGTGCTCCGCGCGGGCATCCGGCAGGCGAGGGAAGCCGTGGCCGAGTCGGGACGCACCGCCTTCGTGGCGATGGACGCGGGCAGCGTGGGGCGGCTGATCCAGCCGCTGGGCGAGCTGGCGTTTGAGGACGCGGTTGTGATTTACCGCGAGATGGCGCTCGCCGCGATCGACGAGGGGTGCGACCTGCTGCTGGCCGAAACCATGACCGACCTGCGAGAGGTGAAGGCCGCGGTGCTGGGCTACCGGGAGGCGTTTGAACAGCTCGGCGTTAGCAAGCCGGTGCTGGTAAGCATGAGCTTTGATGTCAGCGGGCGGCTGCTGACCGGCGCGGATATCGAGGGCGCGGCGGCGGCGCTGTGCAGCATGGAGGGCGTGGACGCGCTGGGCATGAACTGCGGGCGCGAGCCGAAAGCCCTTTTACCCAACCTGAAACGGCTGCTCGCCTGCGCGGGCGGCAAGCCCGTGTTTTTTATGCCCAACGCCAGTGTGCCCACCCTCGTTAACGGGCAAACGGTGTTCGCCACCCAGCCGGAGGAGTTCGCCGCCGATATGGCCGAGGCGGCTCGCCTCGGCGCGCGGGGCCTGGGCGGCTGCTGCGGCACCACCGAAGCGCACATCGCGGCGCTGGTCGCCGCCACGAAGCCCCTTTCCAAACCCGTAAAAACCGAAGCGAGTGATGAGGAGGACGGGTTGGCCCCGACCTTCCTTTCCGGGCGCAGCGCCACCGTAACGCTGGGGGCGCGGACGCTGGTAATCGGCGAGCGGCTGAACCCTACCGGTAAAAAGCGCATGAAACAGGCGCTTCGGGATGGGGAGATCGATTATCTGCTCGGCGAAGCCACCGCGCAGATGGAGGCGGGCGCGGACGTGCTGGATGTGAACGTCGGCCTGCCGGAGCTGGACGAGCCGAAATTGCTGACCGAGGTTACCGAAGCCGTGCAGGGCATCACCGGCGCGCCCCTCCAGCTGGACACCGCCGACCCCGAAGCCCTCGCCCGCGCGCTGCGCGCCTATGTGGGCAAACCCATCATCAACAGCGTCAACGGCAAACAGGCCGTGATGGCGCAGGTGTTTCCGCTGGTGCGCAAGTACGGCGGCGCGCTGGTCGCCCTGCTGCTGGATGAGGACGGTATTCCCCCCACGGTGGAAGGGCGCATCGCCATCGCGCGCCGCATTCTGGCCGAGGCGAAACGCTTTGGCGTGCCCAAGCGCGATCTGCTTTTCGACGCGCTCACCATGACCGTAGCTACCGATCCCGACGCCGCGCGCGTGACGCTGGAAACCGTGCGCCGCCTGCACGACGAGCTGCGGGTAAAAACCGTGCTGGGCGTGAGCAACGTCAGCTTCGGCCTGCCCGCGCGCGGCGTGCTCACCGCGTCGTTTCTGGCCATGGCGATGGACCGCGGGCTGTCCGCGGGCATCATCAACCCGCTGGATGAAAGCGTGATGGACGCGTATCGCGGTTCCTGCGCCACATTGGGCTACGACGAGGGTTTTGAAACGTATCTTGCGCGGTATTCCAACCAGCCTAAGGCGGAAAAGCCCGCCGCCGGCGTGGAAAACACCGCCGCACGCGAAGCCGTAAAGCTCGCGGGCGAAGCCATCCGCAAGGCGGAAGCGGCGCTGCATATCGCGGGGCTTGCGCCCGCGGCGGCCCCCGCCTGCGACTGCGCCGTTTGCAACCCCGCCCCGGCAAAGCCTGCCGAGACGCCCGCAACGAAAGACGAGGCTTTTTCGGAGCTGTTCCAGTCCGTCGTTCGCGGGCTTGCCAAAGCCGCCTCGCAGACTGCCGACCGCCTGATGGACGGCGGCGCGGAGCCGCTTTCCGTGGTGGAAAAGGGCGTAATCCCCGCGCTGACCGAGGTGGGCGCGCGCTATGAGCGCGGCGAGTTCTTTTTGCCGCAGCTGATGCAAAGCGCGAATGCCGCCAAGCAGGCCATTGCCGCCGCCACCGCGCGGATGCCGGAAAGCAAGCCCTCCGCCGGGCGCACGGTGCTGCTGGCGACCGTGCACGGGGATGTGCACGACATCGGCAAAAACATCGTCGCCACGCTGCTGGGCAGCTACGGCTTCGGCGTGATCGACCTCGGGCGGGATGTGCCGCCGGAAACGGTGGTCGCCGCCGCGAAGGAATCCGGCGTGAAACTGGTGGGCCTTTCCGCGCTGATGACCACCACGGTGCCCGCCATGCGGGAAACCATCGAGCTGCTTCGCAAGGAACTGCCGCAGGTGCGCATCATGGTCGGCGGCGCGGTGATGACCGAGGAACTGGCAAAGGACCTTGGCGCGGACGGGTATTCCGCCGACGCCATGGGCTCGGTGCGCTACGCGGGCGAAGTGCTGGACAAGGCATAACCCCGCGCACGGCGGAAAAGAACGAAAGAAAACCATCCCGTTCCAACGGCGTCCGGCCCGGTTTCACGCCGACGGAACGGGATTTCGCAGGTTCAAAAGCGCCTCCGTTTCTGTCCGTTCCCGCTTGACGCGGGCGCGCGACAGGCGTACGATAAACAAAATTGGAGCGCCGTACGCCCGCGGGCTCCGATACGGATTTTATCATTGGAATCATTGATTGCTTACGGGCGAACCGGTGCAAAGGAGTGCGGCATATGGCAGAAAAGGAGACCCAAAAGACGATCAAGCAGCTCACCGCCCGCCAGCAGTCGTGGCAGATGGTCAAGTTCACGCTGTTCTCGGCCTCGGCGGGGTTAATACAGGTATTATCCTTCACGCTTTTTAACGAGGTCTTTCAGTTCCCCTACTGGCTGGGGTACGGCATCGCGCTGGTGCTGAGCGTGCTGTGGAACTTCACCTTCAACCGCCGTTACACCTTCCGCAGCGTGGCGAACATCTCCAAGGCGATGACGCTAGTGTTCCTGTATTATCTGGTGTTTACGCCCCTGTCCATCTGGTGGGGCGACGCGCTGACCGGCGCGGGCTGGAACGATTACATCGTGCTGGTCGGCACGATGCTTATCAATTTCGTTACGGAGTACACATTCCAGCGCTTTGTGGTTTACCGCTACACCATCGACACCAACGAAGTGGCTAAACGCGCGGAGGAGAAAGCCGCCTGCACGACAAGCGGAGAATGATGTCCTTTCAGGGTTGCTTTCCGCCGCCCGTGCGGGTATAATAGCTGTCGGAACACCAAAGGAGCGTATACGAACATGAAAAAGATTCCCCCTTTCCTGATTTTGACGATCATCACGCTTTGCGCGGGCCTTTTGCTCGCGATGACCAACGCCGTCACCCTGGGCCCCATTGCCGAAGCCTCCGCCAAGGCGGCCGACGAAGCCCGCAGGGCTGTACTCGCCTCCGCGGACAGCTTTGAGGAGCTTGCCCACGACCAGACGGTGGATACCCTTTTCCGCGGCTTGAAGGACGGCCAGCCCATCGGCTACACCGCCACCGTTACCGTTACCGGATACGGCGGACCCGTTGAGATCACCGTCGGCATCGGCATGGACGGCGCGCTGACCGGCCTGAGCGTCGGCGGCACCAAGTTTGCCGAAACCGCGGGCCTCGGCGCAAAAGCCAAGGAACCGGCATTTACCGACCAGTTCATCGGCGTAAAAGCGCCCGTGACCCTCAACAAGGATGTGGACGCCATCAGCGGCGCCACCATCACCAGCACCGCCGTTACCAAGGGCGTCAACATCGCCGCCGCCGCCGTGGCGGGCGCAGCGGAGTAACCCCGCCTAATATCGCATTGAATCTTTTTTAGCCGCGCGGAAAATCCGCGCGGCTCTTTGTTTTTCCGGCAAACCGTCGGGCTGTTCTTCTCCGCCACCCCATACGAAAACAAAATATAGCCTGCTCATAAGGCGAAGCAGGCAACACCGAGTCGCTTCCCCCGCCATTAACCCTTCCGAACGCAAGTGTCCGGGGCGAAGCAGGCAACACAGACTCGCTTTCCCCTCCGTTACCCCCCTCCGAATACAAGCGTCCGGCCTGCTCACAAGGCGAAGCAGGCAACACCGACCCATTTCCCCCGCCATTAACCCTTCCGAACGCAAGTGTCCGGGGCGAAGCAGGCAACACAGACTCGCTTTCCCCTCCGTTACCCCCCTCCGAATACAAGCGTCCGGCCTGCTCAAAAAGGTGCAGATGTTAGGAACCAAGCCCGATCCGGGCAGGAGCGTACACGGACGTACGTGACTGCCCGGATCGTGGCGCAGGTGACAACACAGATGCGCCTTTTTCAACAGGCCGGGACGTACGTGACTGCCCGGCCATGGCGCAGGTGATAACACAGATACGCCTTTTTCAGCAGGCCGGTGGGTGTTGCTTACAGGGGCCAATCTGTATCTATCATACGTTTCTAATCTGGTTTTAACCCTTCTCTGGTTGCCCAGTAAAATAACGGATGCTATACTATACCCGCATTCCGGCCGGTATACGATTGTGCCTGCCGACGAGGTTTCCATGTACGGAGGGATAACATTGGATAAGATTATCGAGGTAAACGGGCTTCGAAAAGCGTACGGGCCGGTCAAGGCCGTGCGGGGCATTGATTTTTATGTGGAGCAGGGCAAGCTGTTCGCCTTTCTGGGGCCGAACGGCGCGGGCAAATCCACCACCATTGATATGCTTTGCACGCTCCTGGGCGCGGACGAGGGCGAGGCGGCCATCGACGGGCATCGGTTGGGCACGGACGACGCGGCCATCCGCTCGTCCATCGGCGTCGTGTTTCAGGATCATCTGCTGGACCCGCTGCTGACCGTGGAGGAGAACATCCGCCTGCGCGGCGGGCTGTACACCGCATCACACAAATCGCTTACGGAAGCCGTGCGCCGGGTGGCTGACGTCGCCGACGTTAAGGACTTTCTGCGCCGCCCGTACGGCAAGCTGTCCGGCGGGCAGAAGCGGCGGGCCGATATCGCCCGCGCGCTGATCAACACGCCGAAAATCCTCTTTCTGGACGAACCCACCACAGGGCTGGACCCGCAAACGCGCAAGAGCGTGTGGGACAGCATTCGCGCCCTGCAGCTGGATACGGGGCTGACCGTGTTCCTGACCACCCACTACATGGAGGAGGCCGCCGACGCCGATTACGTAGTCGTGATCGACGATGGGCTGATCGCCGCCAAAGGCACGCCCACGGAGCTGAAGGAGCAGTACGCCAGCGACCAGCTTAAGCTTTCGCCCGCCGATCTGCCGGGGCTCCTGCTGACGCTTCAGGATATGAACGCGGAATACTCGCGGGTCGCGGACCGGATTGTGCTGAAGATTGACAACACGCTTTCGGCGCTGCCGATGCTGGAGCGCGTGAAACCGTTTATCAGCGGCTTTGAGGTGCTCGGCGGCACCATGGACGACGCGTTTATCGGCATCACCGGAAAGGAGATCCGTCAATGAAAGCTCTCATCATCCGCAATATGAAGGTCTTTTTCCGGGATAAGGTGTCGGTGTTTTTCTCCCTGATGGCGGTGTTCATCATCTTTGCGCTGTACCTGCTGTTTCTGGGCGACGTATGGGCGTCCAGCTTGCCGAAGGTGGAAGGCGTGCATACCCTGATGGACAGCTGGCTCATGTCCGGCGTGCTGGCCGTGGCCTCCATGACCACGGTACTGGGCGCGTTCGGCACCATGGTGGAAGACCGGGCCAACAAGATCGTAAAGGATTTCAAGGCCTCGCCGGTCGGGCGCAGCAGGCTGGTGGCGGGGTACGAGCTTTCCGCTTTTCTGATCGGCAGCATCATGTCGATGCTCGCCTTTATCCTGGCGGAAACCTACATCGTCGCCCGCGGCGGCGCGCTGCTGCCGCCCCTGCGGATGCTTGAAGCCGTCGGGCTGATCCTGCTGTCGGCCTTAAGCAACACGGCGTTCCTGTCGCTGATCGTATCGTTTATCAAAACCCAGAACGCGTTCGGCACGCTCAGCAGCATCGTCGGCACGCTGGTCGGGTTTTTAACCGGCGTCTATCTGCCCATCGGCATTCTGCCGGACGCCATCCAGTTCCTTGTTAAAATTATTCCGCTTTCCCATTCCGCGCTGCTGCTTCGGCAGGTGATGATTGCCGATTCCCTGCAGCAGGTGTTCGGCAGCCTGCCCCCGGCCATCGGCGACGGCTTCCAGCAGGAGATGGGCGTGGTTTTCCGCTTCGGCGGCCAGGCGGTGCCCGCGTACGTCAGCCTGCTGATCATCGTGGGTTCCGGCGTGCTGTTCTATCTTCTGTCCATCCTGCGGTTCTCCACGAAAGCCGAAGGCTGATAAACGTAACGGCTTCATGCCGCAAAAGATCTAAAATAGCGCCCCGCTGTTTTCACAGCGGGGCACCGCTGCTCTCCCGCATACGAAAAAGTGCCCGGAAGTTTGGCAATGCCATACTTACGGGCACTTCTATTTTACTGGGTTCACCTTTCGACAGGCAAGCCGGCAAAGGCGCTGTCCGCTACTGGATGCAGGGCGGCAATATCGCCGCGGGGCTGCGCCTTCCCGTTTGGAAGCGGCATTCCCCGCCGCCCCGGGGTTGACAACACGGGCAACCCGCAAGCTTATTTCAGCAGCTTTTTCAAGTCCTCCACCCGGTCGGTCTTTTCCCATGGCAGGTCAAGGTCCGGACGGCCGAAATGGCCGTAGGCCGCCACCTGCCGGTAGATGGGTTGCCGCAGCTTCAGCGTGCGGATGATGCCGGAAGGGCTCAAATCGAACAGCTTAAGCACCTCGCGGCTCAGCTCCTCATCGGTCAGCCTGCCGGTGCCGAAGGTATCCACCTGCACGCTCACAGGCTGCGCCACGCCGATCGCGTAAGCCAGCGCCACTTCGCAGCGTTCCGCCAGCCCGGCGGCCACGATGTTCTTGGCAACATAGCGCGCGGCATAGCAGGCGGAACGGTCCACCTTGGTGGGGTCCTTGCCGCTGAACGCGCCGCCGCCGTGGTGGGCGTACCCGCCATACGTATCCACGATGATCTTGCGGCCCGTGAGGCCCGTATCTCCCGCGGGGCCGCCCAGCACGAAGCGCCCGGTGGGGTTAACGTATATCTTCGTTTCCGCCGTCATCAGCTCCGCCGGAATTACCTTGCGGATCACCTCGCGCTCAACCGCTTCCCGGATCGCCTGCTGGCTGATTTCGGGGTTGTGCTGGGTGGAAATGACCACGGCGTCCACCGCGACGGGCTTGCCGTCTTCATAGACGACGGTCACCTGGCTTTTGCCGTCGGGGCGCAGCCACGGCAGCTCGCCGTTCTTGCGCACGGCGGCCAGCCTGCGCGTAAGCCGGTGGGCCAGGCTGATGGGCAGGGGCATCAATTCGGGCGTTTCGTTGCAGGCAAAGCCGAACATCATGCCCTGGTCGCCCGCGCCCAGATGGTCGTCGGCCGCGCAGCCGTCGCCGCGCGCTTCCAGCGCGCAGTCCACGCCCTGGGCGATATCCGGGCTCTGGGCATGCACGGCCACCAGCACGGCGCAGCTGTTGCCGTCGAAAAACAGGTCGCTGGAGGTGTAACCGATATCCTTAACCACCTGCCGGGCAATTTCATCAATCGCGACATACGCGCTGGTGGTAATTTCTCCCATCACCTGCACAAGGCCGGTGGTGGCGCAGGTTTCGCAGGCGACGCGCGCATTGGGGTCCTCGGTGAGGATCGCGTCCAGCACCGCGTCGCTGATCTGGTCGCACAGTTTATCGGGGTGGCCTTCGGTAACGGATTCGGATGTGAAAACAGTTCGCATGGGTCAGCCTCCTTGTCGGTCGGACAACCGGTGTCAGGCCGGTTAACGTATGGAAAGGCAGCGCGCGTTTTCAGCCTGAAAAAAACGCGCCTGCGGGCAATGCAGGCGCGTGAGGTTTTTAGCTAACCTTATCTGCCAGCGCTGCCGCGCTGCGAGATTTACCACCTTTCGTTTTCCGCGAAGGTTGGCGGGTGTCATCGGGCCCGTCCCTCAACCACTCTTTATAAGGTATTCGGTTGTCAATTAGCAGAATACCAGAAGATGCCCCGGTTGGCAAGGCACAATTTTTACAATGTGTCCTATGCCGTTGCCCGGTTTTCAGCCAGACGCCGCCGCTTTGCGGTTACCACGGCAGACACGGACGAAAAAGCCGCGGGGTTCCTCCCGCGGCATAAAATTTACAAATTCGGCACGCCCACAACGCGGCGGACGCAATTGCTTTGTCAGTTCCCGCTTTGCGCCGGTTCCGCCGCAGAGCCTTTCGCCAGCCACGCCGAGAGGACGAAGCCCGCCGCAAAGGTCGCGATGCTCACCAGCAGCGTCGCCACCGTAATCCCCGCCATATCGGTGCGTAGCAGAATGGCGATGGGCGAAGCCACCACCAGCCCCAACACGCCGCAGTAGGTGTGCGTGGGCCAACGGCGCAGCAGAAACTCAATCGCCTTGGCGACAAAATAGATGCCCAGCAGCACGCCGATGCCGAAGGGAATCAGGATCAGCAGCTGCTGCCCGGCCAGCGCTAAATTGCCGCCCAGAAGCCCGTCCTTAAAATCGTTAACAGAGGCGAGCACGGGCCGGTAGTAGCCCAGCAGCATCAGCACCATCGAGCCGCTTACGCCCGGAATCAGCATGGTCGCGCTGGCGATCACGCCCATCACGAGCAAAACAGCCATTTCCCCGGCCGAAACGGTAATGCGGCCTTCGTTGCCCGTGGGGTTGGCAAGCGCCATCACCACAATCAGCGCGAAAAACACCACAAAAATCACCACGGCGAGCGTGTTGAGCTTTTTCTTGTCGATCTTGCGCAGCAACGGCGACAGGCCGCCCAAAATCAGGCCGATAAAGGCCGTGCCCGTCGGGAGCGGATAATTTGTAAAACAATAGGTCAGCAGGCTTGCCAGCGCGAAGATACCCACGACCATGCCAATCAGGTAGGGCAGCAGCGTTTTGACGCTGTGTTTGAAATTGCTGAACAGGTGGGTGATGCAGTCGATCAGCGTATCGTAGATGCCCATGGAAACCATCATGGTTCCGCCGCTTACGCCCGGAATAATGTTCGCCACGCCGATCACCACACCGCGCAGCAGTTGATTGATCAGTTTCATGT
>JAQUXV010000450.1 GCA_028692205.1 Eubacteriales bacterium | reverse complement strand
AGATGACGGCGATTTCCGTTGCGGCGAAAAATGCGTTGATAAGGATGAGAATAAACTGAATCAGCAATTGACCGCCTATCGGGTCGTCCAAAGAAAGCCCTCCTCGTCTGCGTTCCATCGGCAATGGTAGCCGACACCCTAAATTATAGCATATGGGCGAAGGTTTTGCACCTTTTTTGCCTGAAGATTTTTACAGTTCCGACGTTTGCGTTGCGGACGTTTCAAAAAGGGGTGAAACGTGTATACTGCAATCGATTCAGAATAGAAGTCTCTTTAGGGGCAAACCGGTTTGCCCGTCCATGTGGGATGTTTTTGGAGAGGAAGAAGCGAATGAGAAAAATGATCATGATTGGGCTTGTGCTTGCATTGATTCTATCCCTTCCGCTGTCTGCGATGGGGGAGGCGACGATGGAAACTTCCACTTTGACAATGGAAGAAACGACCGTCTCACCAACCGTTGCACCGGATATTGTTATTAACGAAAACAGCTTTTTATATCAAATCGGGCGAATGAACGAGAACCCTGCCGCATACGTCGGGCAGACGGTGCAGATTGAGGGGATGTTCGGCGCGTTCCATTATGGCGATGAGGATCATTTGCAGACGTACTACATGGTCTACCGCTATTTTGAAGGGAACAACTGCTGCGCCGCCGATGTGACGGGGCTGGAAGTTTACTGGCCGCAGGATGACGCGGTGTACCCACAAGAGAATGATTGGGTGCGTACCGAAGGGGTTCTTGAAACTTATGAATTGGATGGAACCACGTATTTGCAGGCACGTCTGACCGCGCTGGAAACGCTGGAGGAATCCGGCGAAGCGTTGGTGACGGAGTAAGCCGATAAAACAATCAACCATTCTGTTACAGGCCGCCATGCCGGGTTTCCGGCATGGCGGCCTGTTTGACGCTGTGGTGGATCGGAAAACCAATCATGCGTTTTGATTTTGTTTTGGGAAGAGCAGCGTAATGGAGGTGCCTTTAGCGGGCGCGCTTTGCAGCTTGATCTCCGCGCCGTGCAACTGTGCGCCGTGCTTTACGATGCTCAATCCGAGCCCTGTGCCGCCAGTATCCTTGCTGCGGCTTTTATCCACACGGTAGAAGCGCTCAAAGACCCTTGGCTGATGTTCCACCGGAATGCCCACGCCGGTGTCGACGACGGAAAAACGGGGTTGATCGCCTTCCATACCGACGGTGATCTGCACGCGGCCGTTTGGCTTATTATACTTAATGGCGTTGTCGATCAGGTTGACCATCATCTCTTCCAGCAGTGTCCTGTCGCCGAATACCACGGCGCTGTCGCCCTCCACCGTAACGGTAATGGACTGTTTTTCGGCAAAATCCCCGAGCTTGGAAACGCAGGACTGCGCCAGCAACAGCAAATCAATGGGCTGCTTTTCACCCACAGCGCCTTCATCTAGCTTGGAAAGCCGGATGATATCCTCAATTAACGAAAGCATCCGTTTGCTTTCCTGATGGATTTTTCCGGCCAGCTCCGCCGTATCCTCGGGCTTGGCGAGACCGGTGGCCAACAGCTCCGCGTAGCCGCTGATGGTGGTTAGCGGCGTGCGCAGTTCGTGGCTTACGTTTGCGCTGAACTGCTGTCGGTTTTGCTCGGCCATGCGCTCCTCGGTCACATCCTGCATCAGCAGCACCATGCCAAGGTCCTCGCCCGCAATGCTGGCGGATACGCGGTAAATCCGACCGGCGGAGCAGAGCTCCCCAACACCGGTGTTTTGCTTCAAAAGCCGTACCAGCGTCTCGTGCCGGTTGATTTCCAGAATCGGCCTATCCACCAATTCCCCGTCACCCGCGCCCAGTATGGCGCGCGCCGCGGGATTGATGGCCAGTACGCGGTGGCGCTCGTCCAACACCACCAGCCCCTCGCGCAGACCGCTTAAGATGGCGCTCAGTTCCGCCTGCTGGCGTTTAAGCCGGTTCATCTGGGAGACGATGCGCCGGTTTTGCGCGTCCATCCTGCGCAGCATAGGCGCGAGTTCCTCATATACGTCGCTTTGCAGCGGGGAATCCAGATCGATGGCATCCAGCGGCTTGACCAGCGCTTTGGTAATCGGCTTTGCCAGCTGGGAGGAGAGCAGCGCGCAGACCACAAGCCCAAGGACAAACCAGAGGATAACCCCTCGCAGCATGGAAAGCACGTTTTTTTGCGTGCCCGCTACGCGAAGAACCTGCCCGTTGTCAAGTTTCTGGGCGTAATAAACGCTCACTTCGCCCAGCGTCACGCTGTTGCGGCTGCCCCAGCCGCTGCCGCTTTCCATTGCGGAAACAACTTCATTGCGCAAGGCATGGTTTTCCATGGTGGACACGTCGCCCTGACTGTCGTAGAGCACGGTGCCATCGGTATCAATCAGCGTAACGCGGTCAATATAGACCCCGTCCTGAAGAAAAGCGGCTTTGTCCTGCTGAACGTTGATCAACGAAGCCAGCGAATTGGACTCGGAAACCAGCTGTGCGCGAAGCTGCTGATTGAAATACAGGTACATGCCGCCGGTCAGAAGGCCGCAGAGCAGCACCGAGATCGCCAGCGAAAACCCGACCAGGCTCCAGAATACTTTTTTACGCATTCGTCTCCTCCAGCTTATAGCCGACGCCGCGCACCGTATGGATCATTCCACCGCAAGCGCCGAGCTTCTGCCGCAGGGAGCGGATGTGAACATCCACGGTACGGGTATCCCCCGCGAAGCCCAGCCCCCAAACGTCGTCCAGCAGCACTTCGCGCGTTACGGCTTTGCCTGTGT
>JAQUXV010000449.1 GCA_028692205.1 Eubacteriales bacterium | reverse complement strand
GGGCCATAATCTCCTCCAGATCCGCGGAGATCAGCACCACGCTTTTCCCGGCGTTGCGCTCGCGGACGAGCAGGCTGCGCACAAACTCGGTCGCGCCGATATCCAGCCCGCGCGTCGGCTGGCTGGCAACGATCAGCGTGGCGTTTTCCGAAAGCTCCCGCGCGATGACCAGCTTTTGCTGGTTGCCGCCGGACAAAAGACCCGCGGGGGTCTGCGCCCCGGTTTTGCCGGAGGCGCGAATTTGGTAGGTTTTCATTTTCGTTTCGGCGTTCCGCGCCGCCGCGCGGCGGTCGATCACCCCGTGACGGGAAAACGGAGGACGGTCGAACTCCCGAAGCATCAGGTTTTCGGATACGCTCATGCCCATCAGCAGGCCGTCGTTCTGCCGGTCGTCGGAAATATAGGCGATGCCCGCCTCGTAGCGCTTCTTTACCGACAACCTGCCGATGTCCCGGCCGTCCAGCGCGATGCTTCCTTCATTTAACCGGCGAAGGCCGGTGATGACCTCGGCCAGCTCTTTCTGCCCGTTGCCTTCCACCCCGGCGATGCCGAGGATTTCCCCACGGCGCACCCGCAAGCTGATGCCGTGGAGCGCATGCTGCCGGTGCCGGGCAGCCAGCCGGACGCCTTCCATGACTAACCGATCCCCGTTTTGCGCGGGCTGGCCGGGTGCGGCTGCCTCGTGCAGCTCGCGGCCGATCATATACCGGGACAGTTCCGCCGGGTGGGTCTGCGCTGTTGTCAGGTCGGCCACGTTGCGGCCGTCGCGCAGGATGGTCACCCGGTCGCTGACCGCCATGATCTCGCTCATGCGGTGGGTGATGATGATGATGGCGTACCCTTCGCTTTTCAGCGTCCGCAGGACGTCGAAAAACTGCGCCGTCTCCTGCGGTGTCAATACGCCCGTAGGCTCATCCAGAATCAGCAGTTCCACGTCCCGGTACAGCGCTTTCAGAATTTCCACCCGCTGGCGTTCGCCTACGGACAGATCGCTGATGCGCGCCGAAGGGTTCACGGTCAGGCCGTATTTTTGCGCGAGATCCGAAACGCGTTTGGCGGCCGCCTTCCGGTCCAGCACGAACCCGTTGCCTTTCAAGCTTAAAATAATGTTGTCCAGCACCGTCATCCGGCGCACCAGCGAAAAATGCTGCTGCACCATGCCGATGCCGCTCTGGATCGCCTCTCGCGGGGAATCAAAGCGCACGGAATCGCCTTTCCAGCGGATTTCGCCGCTGTCCGCTGAATAAATGCCGTATAAAATGTTGACCAGCGTGGTTTTACCCGCACCGTTTTCGCCCAGCAGCGCGTGGATGCTTCCCTTTTCAACGGTCAGGCAGATGTTCTCGTTGGCGTAGACGCCGGAAAACGCCTTGCAAATGTCCTTCATTTCCAGAATCGCCATGTTCGCACCCCCGTTCCGTTTGATGATACCTGAAAAATAGAAAAAAAGAAAGAAACGGCCCGAACGGCCAATGGCGACGGGGCGGGCCGGACCCCTAAAAACACGGTTTCTCCGGGTGGTATCGGTGGATTGCGCCCCCCGATAACAGGCGTATCGACCGGCTTTGCCGGTTGGGCAGGGCGACTACGGCAAAGCTATCAACGGTACCCGTAACGCAAAAAAGCGGTAAAGCCCGCTTTTTTGAAAACGGCAGCCCGGCCGGGCTTTTCAGGCCGGACAGGCTGCCGATGCGTGTTAGTTGCGAACCGCGTAATCCCGCACGACCACCAGATCGCCGGAGATGATCGAGTCGATGGCTTCCTGCGCGATGGCGGCCACGTCCTCGGGGAGGTTGTCGGACAGAAGCACCGCTACGGCGTTATCCGCCATGCCGAGGTTGTACACATCGCCCTTGAAGGTACCGTCCGCTACGGAGCCCAGCGCGATATCCAGCACCACGTCCAGATTGTATAGCGCCGAATCCAGAATGTTGTCGGGGGCCAGCGAGCTCTGGTCGTAGGAGTCGCCCTGGCACCAGATGCCGGCGTCCACAGCCGCGCTGATAGCGCCGTTGCCGCAGGCGTTGGCGCAGTGCTTGATTACGTCCACGCCGTCCTCGATCATCGCGGTGGCGGCTTCCTTGGCCAGCTGCGTATCCACGAAGGAGTTGGTCCATGCGGTTTCCACGACGAGGTCGGGGTTCACGGAATGCGCGCCGTCTTCAAACCCGTTGATGATCTTCACCAGCGAATCGCCCTGAATGGGGCCGATGCCGCCGACTTTGCCGGTCTTGGTCATGTTGGCGGCGATGATGCCTTCCACGTAAGCGGTCTGCTCGCAGGCCATCACGTAAGAGGCGACGTTGTCGGCGGAAGCATCGGCTTCCGTGCAGATGAAGGTGACGTTGGGATATGTTTCCGCCACTTCCAGCGCGGGATCGCCGAACTCGTAGCCGTGGCCGATCACCACGTCGTAGCCGGAAGCCGCGTAATCCGCGAAGGCGGCGGCGATGTCGGCCGTGCCGAGGTTTTCGGTGTAGGACAGTTCAAAGCCGTACTTTTCGCAGGCTTTCAGGGCACCTTCGTAGGCGGTCTGGTTCCAGCCCTGATCGTTCACCGCGCCGGACATGCACAGCGCCACCTTCAGCGGAGCCGCGGTTTCCGCGGTGCCGACGCCCATCAGCGACAGCGTCACCACGAGTACGATTACCAGGCTAAGCAACTTTTTCATGAAATTTTTCCTCCCCCAGTAAAATTACATTAAACAGCGGCGACGCTGCTTAACACAGGTTATGGAACGCATCGCAGGGTTGGCGCAGGACGCGGGT
>JAQUXV010000448.1 GCA_028692205.1 Eubacteriales bacterium | reverse complement strand
GCGGGTTGACCGCCGGCGCGGTAAAAGGGTAACCGGATAACGGAGGAGGATGAACGATGGAAGATCATTTGGTTCAGCGTAACGAACTGGGCGAAATTATGCACGGTTTAACGGACGAGCGCGTTGTACCGCCCGAAAAAGTATGGATCAATATGCCGACGTTTCCGCAGGTGTCGGCTTCCAAACGCCTTTCCATGCTGCTGGTCAGCCGGGTAAAAGCATGGCGAACGGAAGGCAGCCGCGCGGTGCTGACGGTGGAAGGCCGCTACGTGGCGGAACGGTACACCTATCGCTATTTTGATTACCGGCAGGTGTTCAGCGAGCAGGGCAACACGACAGCCCTGACGGTGCTGCTGGATTTTGTACGCGACCGCACCGTTCGGCTGACGCTGTGCGAAGGCTTTACCCCCTATGAGCCCGACAGTTTCATGATCGCTCCGATGGAGCGGCAAACGCAGCCCGAGCTTACCGTTGCTGAGGACGACGCGGTTTTGACGTTAAGCAACGGACTGATCACGGCGAAAATAGATCAAAACGTATGGAATCTGACCCTGTCGGACGATCAGGGCGTTTTTTACCAACAGTTTGGCCGAGATAACCACTCCTATATGCCCTACGAAATCACCCCGTTCGGCTTTCTGTACGACGGGGAAACCGGGCGTCGCTTCGCCAGCGAAGCCGTTTGCGCCGATGCGTATGAGAGTTTCTACGGCCTTGGCGAAGTGTTTTCGGATCTGGATCACCGCGGACGGAAATACAGGCTTTGGAACACCAACGCGCTTGGCGTGAACACCGAACGCATGTATAAAAGCATTCCTCTGTTCTATTCCAGCCGGGGATACGGCATGTTCATCCACGCTTCCGGCGCGGTGCAGGCCGATTTCGGGGCCGATTTGAGCAAGGCCGTGCATTTGCTGGCGGAAGAGGAAGGGCTGGATTGCTTCATCATGCGGGGCAGTCGGCCGCAGCAGCTGCTACAGGAGTATTTCGCGCTGACCGGCAAACCGGCGGTACCCCCCAAATGGAGTTTGGGGTTATGGATCAGCAAAATCAGCTACCGCAGCCGCGAGGAGGTGGAGCGTGTGGCCCGCCTGATGCGGGCCAACGACCTGCCCTGCGACGTTATCCATGTCGACACGGACTGGTTTGCCGAAAACTGGATCTGCGACTGGCAGTTTGAGCCGACCCGCTTCCCCGATGTATCCGGCATGATCGACGGACTGCATCAAAACGGCTATAAACTGTCCCTGTGGCAGCTGCCTTACGTGGAGCGCGGCAGCATCTCCCACGCCGTATATGACGAAGCGTTGCAGAAGGGCTACTTCGCCTCCATGCCGGACGGGGACATCCGCTTTCCCCATGGCCTGATCGATTTTTCCAACCCGGAAGCCGTGCGCTGGTACCAGCAAAAGCTGCTGAAGCCGCTACTGGAAATGGGTGTGGACGTAATTAAAGCCGATTTCGGCGAATCGGCGCCGCCGTTTTTCAAGTATGCGGGCGTGGACGGCGAAAAAATGCACAATCTGTACGCGCTGCTTTATAACCAAGCGGCCTATGAGGTTACCAGCGAGGTGAAAGGCGCGCAGAACGCGCTGATCTGGGCGCGCAGCGCCTACGCCGGTTCCCAGCGCTACCCGGTACACTGGGGCGGCGACGCGGGCACCGATTTCGGCAGTCTGGCCACTTCCGTGAAGGGCTGCCTCAACGCCTCCCTGAGCGGCATCCCCTTCTGGAGCAGCGACCTGGGCGGCTTCTGGTTCGATACCGACCCGCAACTTTACATCCGGTGGGTGCAGTTCGGCATGTTCTGCTCGCACGCGCGCCTTCACGGTTTCTACTCGCGCGAGCCATGGGATTACGGCGAAGAAACCGTGGCACTTTTCCGGCAGATTGTCAAGCTTCGGTACCGGCTGTTGCCCTATCTGTACAATCAGGTGCTGGCCGTGCAGCACGAGCAAACGCTCATCCACCGGCCCCTGTGCTATGAGTATCCGGACGACCTGTGTGTTCGCGGCATCGATACGGAGTATCTGTTTGGCTCCGAGCTGCTGGTAGCCCCGGTGCTCACCCGGGATAATGCGGTTCACGTATATTTCCCGGAAGGTAGATGGACGGACTTTTTTACCGGAGAAGTCCACAGCGGCAAGCAATGGGAAACCTTCACCTGTCCGCTCGACCGGTTCCCGGTGTACCTGCGGGAGAACGCAATCATCCCCATGGGGCCGGATCAGCAATATGTGGACGAAAAACCGCTTGAGGAGCTGACCGTCATCCTCGCGCCCGGCGAACGCCCGGGAGAAAACCGCCTGACGCTGTACGACGCATCGGCAACGCTTTCCCTGCGCGTGCAAGGCGTCATGCTGACTTTCGGTTCCGACGCGGCCACCTGCCCCTGTACGCTCGTCTGGCGCAATGTGCAGCTGAAGCATGCAACCATGGACGGAAACGAGCTTCCGCTTCAGCACGTGGGACCGGACACCCACATCCGTATTCCGGCTACCGGCGGCGCGTGGCAGGTAAACGCGACACGGTAACGCAAGGAGGAACGACGACATGGCCTATTATATCGCGCCCCCGTTTAACGGGGAGGTTGCAGGAAACCGTATTCTATGGGAAACGCGGGGCGAATTGGTCTGGCTGGAGCCTTACGGACCCAACGTGATCCGGTTTCGCAGCACCCCTTCCCTGCGGATGGATGAAGCGCGCAACTGGACGCTGCTGCCTCCCCTGCCCTCCCCCGACGTCTCCGTAACGGTTGACGAACGGCAGGGCGTGCTGG
>JAQUXV010000447.1 GCA_028692205.1 Eubacteriales bacterium | reverse complement strand
ACGGTGACGACTTTGTCGTCAATGTTCAAGTGGCGAATAACCTCTTTGAGGACGCTGGTCTGGTCGTCGTCATCATAAATCGTAAAGGAGCGCTTATACCCGAGCTTCTCAATATCGCGACGAAGAATTTTGGCACACATGGCATGAAAAGTGCTTACCCACACCTCGTCCGCGCGCTCGCCAACCAGCCCGGAAATACGCTGCTTCATTTCTTTGGCAGCTTTATTGGTAAAGGTGATTGCAAGAATGCGCCAGGGCTCCACGCCATAATCCACAAGGTTGGCGACCCGGTAGGTGAGCGCCCGCGTTTTGCCGCTTCCAGCGCCCGCTAAAATCAATACGGGGCCGTTCAACGTTTCCGCTGCCTTGCGTTGCTGTTCGTTGAGCATATCCAAATTCATCGTTCAAACCTCATCCTCTATCAAATGTCCATACGGCATATCCCTTTGTCAGTCCGGGTCGATCTCCTTTAAAACCTGATCGTAGCCGTCCGCGCCGTAAATAAGCGAACGGTTTACCCGGCTGATGGTTGCGGTGCTGGCGCCGGTCTTTTTGGCGATCTCCTGATAGGTGACCTTATGCTTCAGCATCACAGCGACTTCCAGCCGCTGCGTAATGCTTTTAATCTCCTTCACGGTCAGCACATCTTCGCAGAAGCGATAGGCCTCCTCCATATTCTTGAGCGACAGAAGCGCCTTCATCAGAAGATCAGTCTGCTCGTTTTGCACCTTCGGTGTAAACATCGTTTATCTCCGGCTCCCTCATTCAGTGATTTCAAGCAACCCATACACTTCGCAACCAGGTTTCGTCGTTGCGGCCTGTAGGCTGTTTGCGATCTTGCATTACTACAATTATACCACAGAAGGCTGTAGAAAGGAAGCGAACGCCGTGCGGGAACCTGCCGGTTCGTTCCTATTGACATTTTGTAAATATTCGGTATATTTGACAATGTCAAACGGAAAAGAAAAAGAGATGCGGGAAAAGATGAAACGAAAAACCCTTTTGAGGCTGATCCTTCTCATCGTTTTAGCGTTGCAGTTAGCGGCGGTTGCCGTATCGCTGTACCAATCGCCGGAGCGATACCTCGACTCGGATGATGCGGCCGAAATGGTGCTTGCCAGAGAAATGGCGCGGGAAGGTGCGCTGATCTCCGATAACTGGTATTATTCCACCGAAATTCGAATTCTGGGGCCGCAAACGGTTTGGGCGCTGCTATTCCTGTTTACCGATCAGTGGGCGCTGATCCGCGTAATCGGCACGATGATCATGCTGGTTTTACTGCTGTGGGCCTATGGGTATTTTGCACGCAGCATGAAGCTTGGGATTGCAGGGGAATGCCTGGCTCCGGCATTGCTGGCGCCGATTTCGATTCCCTACTTCAAATACGCCGTTTCCGTTCCCTATTACGCGTTTCCGCTCATCATGGTCTTCTGGATGTTTGGGCTTTATGCTTCATTGACAACCCAAAAGATGACGTTACGCCGGAAAAGCCTGCTTTATACACTGGCAATTCTTTTCAGCTTCCTGTACGGGCTGGTTGGCGTAAGAAGTATGATGACGCTGTACGCTCCTATGGCGGTTACGGTTTTTGCCGGGTTAATCATCAAGGAGAGGGACTGGAAGGCGATTGCGTTGCCGAAATATCGTATTCCATTGATGATGACGGCAGCCGCGCTGGTCGGATTTATTTGCTGCAACGGGTTCCTGCTGAACCATTATCACGTAAGCGGCGTGGCGAGCGTGCAGGTGCGAAACGCCAGCGCGCAGGATATTACGACGATTCTCTGGGGGATTCCAGCTTTCTTCGGATATACGGAGGGCACGCCGGTATTTTCGTTGGCGGCGGTGGCGTCCGCTTTTGCCATTGGGTTATCCGCCGCGTATATCGCATGCCTTGTTTACGTGCTTAAGCACCTTAAAAAATTTACTGAAGCCGAGAGAGCTGTTTTATTTTTCTCCGTTGCCGCGCTTCTGGTAAACGGAATCTGTTTTATTTGTTTGAACATGTATACCAGCCGTTATTATATTCCCGTTCTGATCCTATACCTTCCCACGTTTGCGATTCTTCTCCGGAACCGTGCTCAAACAGAGGAGAATCGTCTTGCGCGGTCTGCGCTGGCCGGTCTTCTCGCGCTGGCGCTGCTTACAACCGCAATTACGGGTTACCGAAATTACTTTGCCACCAATCAAAGCGGCAGCATCGCTAAAGCCTCGAAGTATCTTGCGGAAAATGATTATGACTATGGATACGCAACCATTTGGAATTCCAATATCGTAACAGAGCTCACGAATGGAAAGGTCGACTGCGTTGCCGTTACCGGTTTCGAAAAGCTCCGTAAAGCCGGGTGGCTTACGTATGTTCAGGATAAGGGAGAAACCTACGCGGGTAAAGCGTTTGTGCTGATGACGAAGGACGAATATGAGAACCAACCGCAAGCCTTTGCCGACTTCGCCGCGGCGAATGGCGTGTTGATTTATAATGAATCCGGGTATGTGGCGTACGGCTTTACCGACATCCAAAAGCTAAAAGAGTTTCGGAAATGATATGCGGCAAGATGTACCCGTTTTCCCCGGTTGAAAACAGGGGAAAACGGTTCGCATCGGCAGAAAGATATCTGCTTTTGATATCACGAAAGCGTTGACAAATACGCGGATAGATGCTAGAATAACTTTCGTTGTCTGGTCGGTTTGATCGCCGATCCTCAGCATGATCCATTAGCTCAGTTGGTAGAGCACCTGACTTTTAATCAGGGTGTCCGGAGTTCGAGTCTCCGATGGATCACCAG
>JAQUXV010000446.1 GCA_028692205.1 Eubacteriales bacterium | reverse complement strand
TGGTTTGCGTGCTGCTGAAAGAGCTCGGCGTACCCTACCTGATCGCCAAGGCGACCGACGAACTGCACGCCAAGGTGCTGCGCAAAGTCGGCGTGGACCGCGTGGTGTTTCCGGAGCGGGATATGGGCATGCGACTGGCCAAATCGCTGCTCACCCCCAACGTGTTGGAGTTGATCGACCTGAGCGACGATTACCAGCTGGTGGAGATTATACTGCCGATGAAGTGGGTCGGTAACACAATTATCGGCGTGGACGTTCGCAAGAAATACGGCATCAGCATTCTGGCCATCCATCGCGGCGGACAGTTTATCGTGTCCCCTACGCCGGATTCTGTGTTTGAAACGGGAGACATTCTGCTGGTGCTCGGTAAGAAAGACGATATCGACAGTATTGACCGGTAACGCGGTTTGAAGCGCAAGCGCGTATGCCGGTGGTTTTGCCCCTCTGACAAGAAGCGGTTCGCGGTACGGCATAACCCCCGGAGAACCGTTCCGCCGGTATCGGGAAGCAAAATCGCCGAAAGGCACAACGTGACCGACGTTTGAAATCGCCTTATGAATCCCCGCGCTGCTCTCACAGCGGCGCGGCGGTCGCCGCGGCTGAAAACCGCGAGCCGGTCGCAGAAAGGGAGTATCCACCATGAAGCCTTACGACGCCTCGTATTTCAACCACGACCGTTGCAGGCCGTTTCTGCACACGGGAGGCGACAAAGGGGTTTTGCTGCTGCACGGCTTTACCGGGAGCGTCGCGCACATGCGCCCGCTGGGCGACGCGTTGGCCGACCGGGGGTATACCGTTATGGGCGTAAACCTTCCGGGGCACGCAACCACCGAAGAAGACATGGCCAAAACCGGCTTGGAGCAGTGGATAAGCGCTTCCCAGACCGCCCTGAAAAGGCTTCGCAGTCGGTGCGATACGGTAGCGGTGGCGGGCCTTTCGATGGGAGGCGACTTAAGCCTGATCCTCGCGGAGGAGAAGCTGACCGACGCCTGCATCACGCTTTCCACGCCTATGGCCGTGCAAAATAAACTGTTGTATTTTTCGCGGGTTATCGCGCCTTTCAAGCCGCGCATCAGCTGGGCTCCTTCACCGGAGCGGAAAAAGAAACTGAACGCGGCGTTCGATTACGGATACTCAGGCTTTCCAACCCGCAGCGCCGCCGACCTGAACAGGCTGATCCGTATGGCGCGCAAGGATTTACATTCGATCACCTGCCCCACGCTTACCGTGCAGAGCCTTGGCGACGAGACGATCTGGCTTGGCAGCGCGGATTGTATCCTTAGCGGGATCGCCAGCGCAAAGAAAGAGAAGCTGGTTCTGAAGGATGATCCTCATGTTTGTACGCTCTCCGATGATCTACCCGAAATTGTGAACGCCATCGACGAGTTTCTTTCATAAACTGTATAGGTACATGGGCTGGCGCGCGGCGTAGCCATCGCCTTACAGGCGCGTTAATGGCCTTTTCAAAATGGCTGCCTGCTTTCATTAACAGCCCAAACCGGTGACCGTACATACACGCAGCGCCCCTGACGAATAATCGTCAGGGGCGCTGCGTGTATGCGCGGCAGGTTTTCCATCCGCGTCGCGCGTTTATAACAGCGATACAAGTCTGCTTTTAAACGGTGATACAAACCGTTACGCGGCTTCGCCTGTTTGCCCGCGGAGAAGCCGTTCGCTTACAGGGTCCGCATAAAGTTGGCATAATGTGCAAACACAATGCCGGGCTCCTCCAGCGTCGTATCCCAGCGTTTTACCCACTCCAGGGAATAATAACCGTCGTATCCGCTCTCCCGCAGGGCGGCTACCGCGCCTTCCAGCGGCACATCGCCAAAACCGGGCAATGTATAGCGGTATCCTTCGGCTGTTTTTTGGCTGTCTTTGAAATGCGTGTGCCATAGCCACGGTTTCAGGTTGTCCACCGTCGTCCCGGGCTGCTCGCCCATGAAACGATAGGGATGATGCACATCCCAAAGCGCGCCCACGCTGTCGGACCCGATGCAGCTCAGCAGCCTTGCCAGCTTCTCGCTGTCGCTCCAGACTCCGTGCGTTTCAATCAGCAGCTTTACGCCATGCTTTCTAGCCAGCGCACCCAATTTAGCGGCATGCTCGCAAACATAGCTTTCGTCAACTGTGCCCACAGGCTTTGGCACGGGCGCGGTCGCCATAATGCGTACATAAGGCGCACCCAGCTTCTGGGCTAAAATAAGATAAGCCGTTATTTCTTCGTCCACGGCTTTTTCATTTTCACGCAGGTGAATGCAGCAGTCGCTATCCAGACAGGGAATCGCGAGATTCATCCGTTTTAGTTCGGCGAGCGTATGCGGCAAATTCGCATCGGAAAAATCCGGCACGCTGGGTGCGGAGATGTCATTGCCGATTCCGCGAACCTCGATGCCCTGATAGCCTAAATCCACCGCCGTCGCCGTGATTTCGGAAAAACTCCAGCGCGGACATCCAAGCGTGGAGAAGCTGATTTTCATAGCCATTCCCCCGTATTGCATATCAATTGCTATTATGATAACATTACATCATTGGCCGGTCAAGTGTCATCAGCGTGAGATCGGCGGACAATCATAACGATTCGGGAACGTTGAGGCAAATAAGCGGGGTGTATTCGTCGCGGTAAAGGCAGATGCTTCATCCGTTCCAGGCAAACGGAGGTACGGCTATGCGAAGGCGGCGCAGGCGCAGGGGCGGCGTATCGTTCGGTACGGTCGTCACGCTGGTTCTTACGGGGCTGGTGCTCGCCGGGTGTATATACCTGTTTCCCAAGCTGGTGGGCGATATCGATTT
>JAQUXV010000445.1 GCA_028692205.1 Eubacteriales bacterium | reverse complement strand
AATGAAAATAAAAAGAACTGTCAATACGATCGCAAGCAGCACGATCGCCATTCGTCGTGGATTTTTCAACAGAATATGGAGCGTCAAACGATCACGTCCCGTTCTAATAGATGTAGCCTGCTGTCGCTGATTTTACAGAATAAACCCTAATTTTCTTACAATATGATACGGTTTCGGAAACCGAACTGTATGACATACGATACGATCAATAACTTTATATTCATTATGGTTGATATTTGAATAAAAGTCAATCCTTATCCTCCATTCCGTCGTTGCCAAAAAACAGAACCTCTGTAATTTGTAAATCTACAGCTCTCTCGGCACGCTCGGGTGCTGCGTATGGCTTTTTCGCTTCAGATAGCCTATAATAGGGATATCCCAAAAGGAGGTGTGAGGTATGGACCGCAGACCGCCCCACGCGCCGCCGCCTTATCCCCGGGAAGAACGCAGGCCACGACGCCACGGCCGCTTTCGCCGCGTTTTCCGCGGTTATTTGATGGCTGTCGGCGCCATTACAACCATCTATCTTCTGTTCCGGCTGTTGGTATTACTGCTGGTAGAAATCGGCAACCGACTGTAATACCTGCCGCGCTGGTTTCCCCCGAAAGGACGTGAACGAATATGAGAACTCCCCCTCCGGCTCCCGACGAAGCGCCTCGCCGTCCACGGCGGAGGTTTCACCCTCTGCGCTTTTTCAGGCGTTTTTTAACGCTGATTCTTTGTCTGGCCGTCGCCTTTCTGGCGGTTCGCTTTGGGCCAAATTTGTATCGCCGTTTTTTCGGCGACGGCAACACCCGCTGGGTCAGCGAACGCTTTGGCGAAGAACTGAAAACGCAAAACGAGCTGGTTGTTTATCAGGCCACGATTACCGGGCAGGAAACTGTGTCGCAGGAAGCGTGGCTGCTGGGCACCGTACAACAGGTTGTGGTGCCGTATTCTTACGCCATCAGTTTCTCCATCAATCTAAATCAGGCGCAGGTGGATGTGGACACCGCATCCGATACCCTTATCGTTCGCCTGCCCTCTCCGCTGCCCGGCTACTCCAAGCTGACTGTTGATGAGGACCAGATGCAAAAAAACGACTGGCTCTATCCGCTTACGCCGGAACGCTATTCCGAAATCAAGAGTGAAATCGAACAGAAGCTATACGACGAGTGCTCAACCAATCAAACGTATCTGGACGCTGCGTGGGATTCTGCCGTCGACAATATGGAGAAGCTGTTTACCGGCATCTCCGCCGCGAGCCGGGACGGGGTTACCTGCACCATTCAGGTGGTGCGGGACGATAGCCTTGCCGTGCAGGCCACGGATGCCGCAACCGACTTGGAAGTTTCCGGCGAACCGACCGCCACGCCGGAAGCCGCCTGAAACCAGCGCAATATACGATGAAGAGGGACGGAAAACTCCGTCCCTCTAATTTGTTAATAAGCCTTCTGCGAACATATATGCTCAGCTCGCATAAAATGGTTCAGATGCGCGAAGCCGGGCCGCTGCGAGTGTGCGTGTCCCCGGACGTAGGTAACCGCTGCAGCGCTGGCGGCAAAGCGGATCAGCATTATACAACAAACAGAGGGACGGAAATTTCCGTCCCTCTCGACCATTGCATATACCTCAGGGGTTACTCTGCGAGTTTATAAATCTCCACAATATCCTTGCGGAACAGCGTAATATAGGCGCCTACGCTGCTTTGCGCATTCGGCAGAGCGCGTGCTGCCAACGCTTTGTAATTCGCGCCGTTGATCCCGATTTCGCCAAGCCGGGTGGGCATGTTCAGCGATTTGTAGAACGTTTCCAGCCGCTTTACGCCTTCCAGTGCTATCTCGGTTTCGGTTCCGAAATCCGCGGGAACATCGAAAACATCCACCGCAAACTGTGCGATCTTTTTGGGGTATTGCCGAATCGCGTATTTCATCCACGCCGGGAAAACAATCGACAACCCCGCGCCGTGTGCAATATCGTACTCGGCGCTCAATTCATGTTCCACCTTGTGGCTGCCCCAGTCGCCGATGCGCCCGGTGTGCAGCAGCGTGTTGTGCGCCAGTGTGCCCGTCCACATCACCTCGGCGCGCGCGTCGTAGTTTTCCGGTTCAGCCATCACAATCGGCGCGTTGTGGAGCATGGTCTTCATCCCCGCGGTAATCAAGCGGTCGGTCAACTCCACGTTTTCCACACGGGTGAAATATCGCTCCATCATATGCGCCATAATATCCACACAGCCGCAGGCCGTTTGATAAGGCGGCAGCGAGAACGACCACTCCGGATTCAAAATGGAAAACGTGGGGACATTGGTTACGGAATTATAGCCGCGCTTAAACATACCATCCTCGTTGGTGATAACGGAAGAGTAGCTCATTTCGCTTCCCGCTGCGGGTATGGTGAGGATGGTGCCCAGCGGCAGCACCGTCTTGGGCAGCCGTTTGCCCAGATAAAAATCCCAAACGTCGCCGCTGTCCGGCGTGCCGTTTGCGATGCCCTTGGCGGTATCGATTACGCTGCCGCCGCCCAGCGCCAACACAAGTCCAATGTTCTCCTGCCTGCAGATGTCGATGCCCTCGCGCACGCGCGACAGGCGGGGGTTGGGCACAATTCCGCTCAGTTCCCATACGGAGATGCCGTTCTGCTTTAGTATCTCCATCACCTGATCGTACAGGCCAATGCGTTTCACGCTTCCGCCGCCGTACACCAGCAGCGCCTTGTCGCCATATTTCAGCGCCTCCTCGCCCAAATGGGAAAGCGCGTCCCTGCCAAAGATGATCTTGGCCGGATTCTGGAAAATAAAATCAATCATAAACGACACTC
>JAQUXV010000444.1 GCA_028692205.1 Eubacteriales bacterium | reverse complement strand
AGCCAGCGGAAGCTTCGCCAGGCAATCAGCGCCAATAAAAATAAAAACCAGTAGCGCGCAGCCTGCGACACGACCTCGTATACTTCGTCCGGCAAACTTACGCACCTCCCGATTTTACGTGATCAAAACCGTCGTTTCGCAATATGCAGTTAGTTCCCGTCATTTTTGAAAAGCCGAGGTTCATGGGCCAAGCCCCGATACTGCCGGGCGCGTGAGCCCTCCCGTTTTCACCCGTACGCTTTCCGCCCGCGCGGTGAATTCCGCGACATTCTGCCGGTCATTTAAGGTAGGTGCCTTCCAAAACAGCGGCTTATGGCCGCTGCTTCCGCCTCCGAAGCGGCGGCACCGTACAACGGCGCCTATCTTTTGCGCTCAATCGTCGTCGTGCGCCTTGGATTCCTCCACGAATTTTTCCAGCTTCCGTTTCACACGCTGCAGCGCGTTATCGATGGACTTCACATGCCGCCCCAGTTTATCGGCAATTTCCTGATAGCTTTTTCCGTCCAGATAGGCCGACAGCACTTCCTGCTCCAACGAGCTTAGCACCTCGTCCACACGGTCGCGAATGCTCATAATGTCTTCCCGGCCGATAATCAGCTCTTCCGGGTTTTGCGCGTGGCATTCCACAATCACGTCCATCAGCGTGCGGTCGCTTTCCTCGTCGTAAATGGGTTTGTTGAGGCTTACGTAGCTGTTGAGCGGCACATGCTTCTGGCGTGTGGCGGTTTTAATGGCGGTAATGATCTGCCGGGTAATGCACAGCTCCGCAAACGCGCGGAAGCTTGACAGCCGTTCCGCCTGATAATCGCGGATGGCTTTGAACAGGCCGATCATGCCTTCCTGAACAATGTCCTCGTGATCCGCGCCGATTAAAAAATAGCTGCGGGCTTTGGAACGGACAAAATTCTTGTATTTACCCAGCAAATATTCCAGCGCAACGCTGTCGCCATTCTGTGCGAAGGCGACAATCTCCTCGTCTGTTTTATCCCCGTAGCGGATCCGCAGGGATTCTTCCCAGGAAGGATCGTCCAACGGCTGCAACTCCTCCTCTTCGGTTTCCGTCTGCTGGTCGTCCGTATCATCGTCCTGCGAGCGAAACAGCTGGGCGACGTCGTCCGCCGCATCCAGAATCGGATCGCGTTCGTCGTTCGGGTTCAGTTTCGGTTTACGCTTTCGTTTCGGTTGGGTGGTCATAACTGTTTCCTGCCTTATTCTGGTATTGGTACCGGCGGGATGCGCCCGCTATTTCTGCCTGCGGATGCTTTCCAGCCGCGCTCGCTGCTCCTCGCTCAGGTTGCTGAACAGCTTTGCCCGGCCAGGGGTTTCCCGGTGTTTCAAGCGGCCGTCCCGGCGGGTTTCCGCCAGCTCCCGCAGCAGTTCGCGGGAGCTGAGCCGCGTTGCGCCTCGCCCCAGGATCATCGTCTGCTCCAGGTGGTCGCTGGTCGCCACGCGGGCTTCACGGTAAACGGGCAACCGGCCACACGCGTATTCGATGTACTGGTCGGCGGTTTGCCCATGCGGGGTATACACCAGCGTGAGGGCCGCGCGCGTTTCCACCGTGGCCTGTGGGCGTTCGCCGTGGTGCCCGTCGAACACCAGCACCACCTCCTGCCCGGTATAGCCCGCATAATCTTCCAAAAGGTGAGTCAGGCGGTCGCGCGCCTCATGCAGCGGCCAGCCTTCCCGTTCCGCCTCCGGCCACGCGCCGATGACGTTATACCCATCCACATACAGAATCGGTTTCACGGCTCAGCGTGTGCGCAGTACCGCGTACAGCAGGATGCCCGCCGCCACGGAGGCGTTTAAGCTGTCCAGCTTGCCGCGGATCGGCAGCGCCACGCGTTTGTCGCACTTCTCCAGCACCAGTCGGCTGACGCCCTCGCCCTCCGCGCCGATCACCAGCGCTACGCCGCCCTTGAAATCGATAGTCGTATAATCCTCGCCCGACATATCGGCGGCATACACCCAGATATTCTGGCGTTTCAGCGTTTCCAGCGTGGAAACGAGGTTGGTGACCCGCGCAACCATGATGTGTTCCACCGCGCCCGCGCTGGCTTTTACCGCCGCAGGCGTAAGCCCCACGGCCCGGCGCTCCTGCACGATTACACCATGCGCGCCCGCGCACTCGGCGGTGCGGATGATGGCCCCGAGGTTGTGCGGATCGGTCACCCCGTCCAGAATGACCACAAACGGCGCTTCTCCGCGTTCTTCCGCCAGGGCGAGCATCTCCTCCACCGTATGGTACTGGTAGGCGGACGCAAAAGCCAGCATGCCCTGGTGGTGCGGGGTAATGGCATCCAGCCGGGCGCGATCCACTTCCTGCACAGGCACGTGCTGCTCTTTCGCCATGGCGATGATCTCGCGGGCCGAGCCGCTCAGATCGCCGCGGGCGACCATCAGCTTTTCAATGTCGCGTCCGCTCTTCAGCGCCTCGCGGATGGGGTTACGGCCGCTGAGCAGGTTTTCGTTCAATTCGCTTTCTTCCGTCTGAACAGACGGTTCCACGGGCCGCGCAGGGCGCTCGGGCGCTTCGTAGCGGTAAGCCTGATAATCACGCGGCGTCTGACGGGGCTTTTCTTCATACGATGCGTCCCCGCGACGTTCGCGGCGCTGCTCATCGTAAGAGCGGGGCTGCGCGCCTTCGCCGCGGCCACGGTACGGCTGCTGCCCGCCCGGCGCAAAGCGGAATTCGCCCTGCCGACGCGGCGCGCGGTCGGAATAACGGGAGCGGTCGTCACGGCTGTCTCCGCGGGGAGCGCCAAAGCTGCGGTTCGCGCGCTCGCCGCCGCGGGACGGCTGGTC
>JAQUXV010000042.1 GCA_028692205.1 Eubacteriales bacterium | reverse complement strand
GCGTTTGCCCGTCGTCGTCCAGACAGATGATGATCTCGCCGCGCGCGCGGGCGAAACCGGCCATGATGGCGCTGTGCTGGCCGAAATTGCGGCTGAGGTTCACAAACACAATCTGCGGATAGGTTTTGCACAACCCGGCGATCACCTCCGCGACGTTGTCCGGGCTGCCGTCGTTGACCAATACGATTTCATGGTCGAACTCGTCGGCCCGAGCCGCCACCGTATCCTCTATTTCCTGAACGACCGTGCCGATGGTTTCCGCACTGCGGTAGCAGGGAACCACGAAGGAAAGCAAGGGTTTCACCATATCGCACCTTCTTATCTGCGCTATATCAAAAGTTCAGCCCGCCGTAACGCGCCGGGAAAGCGTTTCAATCAAATCAAAACCGTCCCACACGAGGGCAAAGTCCAGCGTGCGGCCTACGGGTACCACACGGTCCACGCCCCGCACGCCCGAACGGAGCACAAAGTCCTGAACCGTTTGGGGCTCAACGCCCAGCACGGAAAGGGTTTGCGCCTTTTGGGTCAGCAGGGGCGCAAGCTCGCCCAGTTCGGCTGCGGCGTATTCCAGAAAACAGCCGCCGGAACACGGGAACTCTGTTACCGCTGGGGTAAGCGCCCCCAAACGGATGCGCACCGCCAGATGATCCGGCATGGGGGCAAGCGTTGCTTCCGGCAGGGTGAGCGCCGCGCGGTACAGCGCCATGCGCTTGTCTACCGCCGTTACGGGGTCGATGGGGTAGCGTGGCACGGCATACGCGTACACTGCCGTCCAGAAACGCTCCTGTGCTTTTTGCAAAACATCTCCCTCGCCCAGCCAATAGATCAGCTTGGGCGAGGTGCAGGCGTTCTGGTCGAACAGATACGTATCGTTGTAAAAGCCCTGCGCGGCGGCTGCCAGCGCTTTGTCGTCCATCGCGGCCACAAACGCCGCGTCCGCCACCAGTGCCGACCAGCGATCGGCAAAAGCCACGTCGAACGCGCGCGGAGCAAGCGGAGCCTGACGCACGCGGCGGATCGTCTCGTTGCCGCCCCAGATGACGCGCACATCGCAAAGCGCGCTGAACGCCTCGGTGGTCGCCTGCGCTTCGCGCGGATAGGCGATCACGTTCACATAGGGGAGGAGAGCAACGTGTTTCCCCGCGAGCAGTGCCCGCATGGCGTCGCAAACGATGGCTGTCTGCTCAAAATCCCGGCTGCTGGCCTTCACCACGCACGCGTTGCCCGCCAGCAGCGCTGCAACCAGCGAGTAAGCGAAATTCATGGGTACGTTGCCTGGCGCAATGTGGAACGTAAGCCCCCGCCCGACGCGCTCCGAAAGCGAGGCATAGGGCTTGCGCAAATTCTCCAGATTGGCGCGGCGGCAGAAGAACGCGAAGGTAGTCACATCCGGATATGCCTTCACGCGCTTATCTTTGAGCAATGCTGCCGAAAGATCGGCAAGAAATGCCATTACGCGCGGATCAAACGGAGGCAGTGCGGGCGCGGAGGCCGCTTCGCGCGGATCGGCAAGGCCGCAGAGCACGCGAATGTGCAGTTGGTTACCGCTGCTCATAAGTATCGCTGCACCCCCTTGTTTCGGCGCGCTTCACGCGGCCGAGCACCTCGAAATACTTTCCTTTGCGGCCGCAGGGGCAATCGTCCTCACCCAAAACGCGGCCCTCGTCCTCGGTGAGCAGCACATGGCCCGGATAGCTGCGCGGCAGCACGCTCGCCACCTCGATCAGCCCTGTTTCGCCCACATCCGCAACGGAAAAATCCGCCGCGCGGCGCACCACGATATCCGACCACACGGGTGCGTGCAGGTGTCCGTGCTCGCATTCCACATAGATGGAACCCGTCTGCTCCGCCATGCCGTAATAATCCAGCACGCGCGGAACGCCGCACACCTCGCGCAGCGCGTCGCGGAAGCCCTCGCGGCTTACCGCCTGATCGCTCAGCTTTTTCCAGCCGCCGCCGTGCAGAAGCACCGCGTTTTGCAGCGGGAGCGTTTCGCCCAGCTGCTTCAGTTCCCAATAAAAATGCTGCCAGATGATGAACGTAAACCCGAACAGGAAGATCGTCTCGCTCTCATGCTTTTGCAAAAACACGCGCAGCGCGGGCAGATCCAGCCGCATGTTTTCATCAAGCGCGTAAACGCGGTCCCGCCCGAAGATGCTGAAGCCCAGAATGCCCGCGCCCCGCGCCGAAAACATGGCGCGGTCCTTGACCACGGCAGGCGAGTCCACAATGATCATCGGCAGGCGTGAACCGCCCAGCGTGCTTTCCATAATCTTGGCAAGCACTTTGCTTTGCAGGGTTGCGGTGTCCCGGTCGAGGTAAATGCGACTCACCTGCTGGCCGGTGGTGCCGGAACTGGTGACGGTTTTATACAGCGCTTCATCCGGCACACTCTTGAGCGAAAATTCCTTGAACAGCCGTACCGGAAGCGGCGGAAGCTGCTCGTACGCGGTGATCTGTTCCAACGATACGCCTGTTGCCGCGAGCATTTTCGCGTACTCGGGGCAATGCGCCGCGTGGTGTTTCGTAAGCGCCGTCAGTTCGGCGGTCAGAAAGGCGTGTTTCTCCGCTTTGGTAAGCCCGTATGGGGGCATGGAGACAAGCGCCGCCTGGTCAATCATCGTACTTTTCCAGCTCCTTGTAGAGGGTCTTTCCGGCTTCATTCTTAGGGATCGCGTCTACCGCGACGGTAAAGAACCCGCTGGGGTTCAGGCCCGTCTTTTCGGCTACGAAAGCGCGCATTTTCGGCAGCGCTTCCGGGTCCACGGAGAAGATGATCAGATGATCGTCCTTCCCGGCGCAGGCGCATTCGACGTTCGGAAACGCCGTCTTGAGCATGCGCTCCACCTCGTCGAGGTTTACACGGTTGCCGAACATTTTCAAAAACCGCTTTTTACGGCCCACGATGGTGTAATAGCCTTCTTCGTCGCGCTGTGCCATATCGCCGGTTTCCAGCACACCGTGCCGCTCGTCCCCTTTCACAAGGTCGGCGGCGGTTTGCGCGTAACCCAGCGTAACGTTGTCGCCGTGGTAGCGAAGCTCGCCCGTCACATGCGGGGCGTCGATTACGTTGCCTTCCGTGTCGACCAGCTCAAACGCTCCGCCCGGAATGGCCACGCCCATCGCGCCGACTTTTTCCAGACTGTGCTGCCACGGCAGATATGCCATGCGCGCCGTGGCTTCGCATTGGCCGTACATCACGATGAATTCGCGCCCCGTATCACGGCACCACTCGGCGTACTTGCGGTGCAAATCCGGTAAAAGCTTGCCGCCCGCCTGCGTCATGGTGCGCAGGGAAGGCAGATCCATGCGGGTGAAGCGCATACGGTCAAGCATTTCGTAGGTGTAGGGCACGCCGCCGAAGCTGGTGGCCTGCTTTCCCTTGAAAAACGACCAGAAATCCTTCTGGGCGACGCCTTTATCCGTTAGCAGGATGGTTGCGCCCACATCCACGTGCGAATTGATGATGCTTAACCCGTAGGTGTAGTTCATCGGCAGGGTGGTGATGGGCCGCTCGTCCGGCAGCAGGTGCAAATAATCCACGATGGAATCGGTATTGGCGCGGATATTGCGGTAGCTTTGCCGCACCAGCTTGGGGCTGCCGGTGGAACCGCTTGTGGTTAAAAGCAGCGCTAGCTCCGGCAAAAGCCGCGTCGAATCCCCGAACGGCGTCTGCAGCAGATGATAGCCGAAACGCTCATAGCGCAGGCAGCTGTCTTCCAGCTCAAACTCCTGCGGCGCCCAGACGTACTTGGGCTGATAGGTTTGATACAGCGTTTCAAAAAGCGCCGGATCCATATCGGCCGGTAGCATCGCGGGTACCACGCCGCCGTTGAGGAACGATACATAGCCCACGAAACTGCCGATTACGTTGCGGCAAAGGCAGAACACCAGGCAGCGTCCGTCCGCCTGTTGGCAGAGCATACGCCCTTCGTGGCGGAGTTCCGCGTAGGTGAGCCGAACACCGTATTCGTCTTCCACGGCGATGTTGTGCTGATACCGGTCAAATTTCCACAGCATATTTGCGCAGAATCTCCTTCCCCTTTTCAAACGAGCTCAGGTCGATAATGTCGTCCATCTCCATCATAATGTCGAACGCATCCTCCAGCGCCGCGACCAGTGCCATATGGCCCACGCTGTCCCACGCCTTGCTTTCGCCGTATACCAGCGAGGGGGCTTCTTCTGGGGTGACTTCCAGCGCCTCAACGAATGCGTTCAGATATTTTTCCGGGTTGCTCATGGTCGTTCGCTCCTATCGTTTGAATTTGGGTTTACAGGATGCCGCCGTCCACGCGCCAGACCTGCGCGGTTACGTAACTTGCGCGGTCGCTGGCCAGAAAGGCGACTACGGCGGCAATCTCCTCCGGGAGGCCCTTGCGGCGAAGCAGGTTGTGCCCTTCGGCCTCCTGCGCGATCTTTTCGCCCAGCGCGCGGGTCATATCGGTGTCGGTGTAGCCGGGGGCTACGGCGTTCACGCGGATGCCCAGCCCGGCCAGTTCCCGGGCCAGCTTTTTGGTGGCGGCGATCATCGCGGCTTTGCTGGCGGAGTAATCCAGCCGGCTGTCCCCGTCGATGCCGGCGACCGACGCGATGTTTACCACCGCGCCGCGCTTTTTGCGCGCCATCCAGCGGGTGGCGAACTGGGTGAGCGCCATTGCGCCGAAAAAGTTGGTTTCAAAAAGCTTTCGCATTTCGGCCACCGGGGTAAGCTGGAACACCTTGTCCTCGCCCATCACGCCCGCGTCGTTCACCAGAATATCCAGCGGAAGCTTGTCCGACATGGCGGCTTTTATGGCGGCGGTAACGGCGGCTTCGTCGGTCAGATCGGCGTAGACCGGCCTAACCCAAACACCATGGGCTGCCGAAAGTTCGCGGCAGCGGGCTTCGAAGGCTTCGCTGGGCGTACGGGCGAAAGCCCACACGTTCGCGCCTTCCTCGGCGAATGCCGTTACGATCGCCGCGCCGATGCCGCGGGACGCGCCGGTTACCAGAGCGTTCTTGCCGGATAACAGCATGCTATTCCTCCCCTTCCGAACCAGTTACGGATGTTTTGCCATAGTAGTCCGCATACAGGTTCAGCACATATTCCAGGTTATCGCTGTCCAGCGCGTCGCCCATAAACAGGGCCGGTGCGTTTGCAACGGGCGTAAGCGTGACGTCGGTCACGGCGGGATCGTTTAGTATGGCGTCGCGCTCGTCCATCGACCGGTTATAGGCCGCCGCCTGCCCGCTCACGATTGCGCGCAGGGCGCTGCCGCCCGCCATATTCTGCGGGCCGTAGCTTGCGCTGCCCTCAGGGTGGTAAGCGGCACAGCCGACGGCCAGCAGCACCACGGCGACCAGCGCCGTCATGCCGTGCAGGCGGGAATGCCCGGGAACAGCCGGGTCGCCTTCCCCGCAGCGGACGATATGCCCCGCCCAGTACAACGCAAGCAGCGCAGTCACAACAAGATAAGTGAAATAGTAGGTGTTGCGCACCCGCCCGTCGCCCAGATAGTTGCCGGTGTACAGGGTAGGCGCGAGCTGCGCGCAAAATAGTGCCGCCATCACCAACGTAACCCATATCGGGTGCCGGAAACGAAGCCTGCTCTGCCGAAGCGCGGGCAGCGCCATTGCCACAAGCACCAAAAGCGCCGCGATTAGCGGAAGCGAAACGAAATTCCCCATCAGCGCCAGCCCGAAATACACGGCCTCCAGCACGGCCTTGGGCGCGCCCATGCCGCCGGAAAGCGTAGCCCCGCGCACGGCGTTGCCCGGCGCCAGCGCGCTTGCGGCAAACCCCGTCAGCAGCACCGCGGCAAGCGCCGCGTATGCCCAGCGTTTGGGGCGCTTGCGGGCGAATGCCCACACGGTAAACCCGAAGGCGAGCAGGAGGGCAAGAAGCACGGTGGAGTACTTCGCGCCGCCGACAATCACCGAAAGAAGCAACAGCGCCGAAAAAACAAGCGTCGTGCGAAGCTTGCCCGTTATCCGGTCGAACCGCAGCCACAGGCCCGCCGTAAAAAGCATCACCGACCATAAAAAGGTGTAGGCAACGCCTCCGTTGAACCAGAAGAAGCCTTCCGCCGGGCTGGGCGCAAACTGAACCGCCACAAAGCCCAGCGCGCCAAGCGCGGTGAACACCACGGCGCGGCTAAGGCCCAGCACGCCGCGCAGCGCCTGTTGCAAAAAGTACCACAGCGCAAGCAGAAACGTGCCCAGCAGCAGGCAGGTGGTAAGCCAGTACCAGCCCTCGCCGAAAACGGCGGGCTGGAGGGCGCTGACAAACGAGGTGGCGTAGGTGCCTTCCCAGGTTCGGTAGGTACCGAGGTAACTGCCGTCCCGGTTACCGAAGGTGTTCACAACCGCTGCCTGCAGCACCGCGCCGAGTGTGCCGTCGGTCTGCCAGGCTTCGTGTGTGAGAATGGAGAAGCCGAAATCATCGTAAAACGCGTGATTGTAGAAGGAGAGGGCGACCATCGGCGCGATGCCCGCCAGCAGCGCAAGGATACAAAGCCACGCTACCAGACGGTGGGAGAGCGAGAAGCGTTTGCTCATTGCGCGGCACCCCCCTGTATAAGAATCGCGTCCTTATGGTAATAGGCGCAAAGTACGGGGGTCACGTCGTAAACCGCGTCGGGCGAGAGCAGATCGTCCATAAACACGTCTGGAACCGTTGTTAGCGGGGCCAGCGTGACAACCGGCTGGGAAGCGTCGTTCAGCAGGGCTTCACGCGCCGTCATTTCACGATCATACTGCGCCGCCTCGCCCGTGACGATGGAAAGCGCCGCGCTGCCGCCCGCCATATTCATGGGGCCGTAAAGCGTTTCGCCATTGGGCTTATAACCCGCACACCCGAGCAGGAACAAGCAGATTCCGGCCAGCGCCAAGCTGTGGCGCACGTGGGCCCCGGAGAAAAGCGAAGGTTTGCCGAGGCGCGCCCGACGGCGGGCGAGAAAGCCCAGTAGGTAGGTTTCATACAGGAAGAACAGAGTGATGAAGCTGAAATAGTACGTATCGGCGATGCGCCCGCCGCCCAGAAACACGCCGGAATACAGCGGCGGTGTGAGCTGCGCGCAGAAGAGGCACACGCCCGCGAGCAATACCCATACCGGATGCTCGAAATGAAAACGGCTCTCTTTCGCCACCCGCAAAAGCAGCGGCGAAAGCATCAGCCCGACGGCGAGCACAGGCAGCGTTGCATAATTGCCCATCAGCGCCACGCCGTAGTAAAGCGCCTGTAAAACCGATTTGACAGCCGAAGGATGCGCGCTGATGATCGCCGCGCGCACATCGTTCCCCGGGGCCGAAATGCTGTACATGAAGCACAGCAGGAACCACACCGTGAGCCCCGCATAAACGTAGCGATACCGATTGCGTTTTATAAACATGAAAACAGAAGCCAGCATGAAAAGCAAAATCCCGAAAAGGCCGCCGCCGTAGCTGCCGCCGCCCAGCAGCGTAACCAGCGGGAGCAGCGCCGCGATCAACCACGGTGCGCCGCGTTTGGCTGTCGAAAGCCGGATGAGCAGTGCAATGGCCAGCGCCAGCAGCGAATAGATAAACGTGTTGCCGATGCCCCCGTTGAACCAGTAAAAGGATTCGTTTACCGCGGGCAGGAACTGTGTCATCAGAAAAAGCAAAAGCGAAGAAATACAAACCGCTTCGGCACGCGCCGCGCCGAACAGTTTGCGAAAAACGGTATGGAAGAAAAAACCGAAACAAAGCAGAAAAGCCGTCAGCAATAAAAAGGTTGTAACCCAGTACAGGCTTTCGGAGAACACACCCGGCTGTAAATTGCTCAGAAGGGTGCCCGTATAGGTGCCCTGCCACGTTGCGCGCACGGTTTGCGCGCTTGCCCACGCGGTGCGAAGCACCTGCCCGATGCTGTGGGTAGCCGCCCAAACATCGTGTACGGACCGCGAAAAACCAAAATCATCGTAATAAGGGTGATTCTGAAAAGCGATTGCGTACAGGGGCAGCGTGCTGGCTGCGAGCATCAGCACACAGAGAAACGCAAGCAGCCGGATTGTGCGGCGGGGGACGCGTGTTGCGGATAGCTGTGTTTTCATCCGGCGTGCCCCTCCTTCGCGATACATTCCCAAAATAGAATTATAGCATAAATTTCAAAGTTTTGTCACTATAGGAGCGGGGTATGTTACGGTGTAACGAAATTGGATAAAACCGTGTGCTACCGGGTAGATTTTACGATAACCCAATCCTTATCGAGACTGCGCAAAAACGGGGATAGGGCAGGATAAAGATTTTCAACGATTGAAAAACGTCGTACCTGCCCGCCGGAAAGCGACGCTGTTTACCCTTTTTCTCCTTAAAAAGGGAAATATCAGCGCTCCGGGAACGGCTCGTTCCAGTGGATTTTACAGCTGTTGACTTGCCTGTGCCCGACGGCTGTAAAAACACGAAAGAGGTTTGCGTGCCAGGCATGATAAGTTGTCGGGAGAGCTGAAATGAAGACCATCAGGGAGAGGAGAATCCGCATAAGTTGCAGGATGTTTGCGCATTGACGGGGAGAAACGGGCGGGAGTATACTTGCAGTTGGATACAGGGCAGGAGGTGCCGTTAAATGAATGCGAGCCATACCGAAGGCGGAGCGGCGATCAAATACCAGTCCAAAACCGGCGCGACAGCGTTGATCATCGGTATTCTGGGCACCTCGTTTGCTTCGCTTTTTTATAAACTTTCCTTCGCAACGGGGCTGGACCCCCTGTGGGTGAACGCGCTTCGGCTGGGGGTAACGTTGGTTTTGATGGCTCCGTTTACGATCCTGAACCGGCAAAACCGCCAAAACCTTCGCCATGTATCCAGAAGCGGATTCTGGATCAGCGCGCTGGCCGGAACGCTGCTGGCGGTACACTTTACCACGTGGGCGCTGGCGTTGGAAAACACCGACGTTTTCGCTGCATCCGCCATCTGGGGGACGTATCTGCTGATGACGGCGGCTTTTTCTTCGCTGTTTCTGCATGAAAAAACCTCCCGAAGCGCCCTGATGGGGCTGGTGATCGCTACGGTCGGCGTGGTGGTGTGCAACCTTGGCGGCAGCACGGGAAAGCTTTCCGGCAACCTGCTGGCGCTGGTGGCGGCATTTTTGCAGGCGCTGTATACCCTGTGCGGCCGGAAGGCGCGCGCGGAACTGGACGTACAAACCTATACCTCCATCGTATACGGCTTCACGTTCGCGTGGATGATGGTTTTCGTATGGCTTTTCCATGCGCCGGTTACGGGTTTTCAACCACAAAACCTGCTGTGGGCGCTGGGGCTGGCGGTGTTTGCGACGCTGTTGGGGCACACCATGCTCAACCTGGCGCTGAAATATTTCAAGGCTCCCACCGTTTCCGCCGCAATGCTGACAACGGTTATCACCGCTCCGCTGATTGTGTTTCTGGTACTGGGGGATGTTCCCTCCCGCAATACGTTTATCGGCGGCTGCATCATCATTGTCGGGCTGCTTTTATACCTGTGGATGGAGCGGCGCGACGGGCGCGCGGCGAAAGCGGCGCAGCCGGTGGATGCGGGACAGTGAGCACGAGGATGGGTGGATGAAAACGGGCGTCCGGCAGTTACCGGACGCCCGCAAATGTTTATTTGGTTCTTGAGGGCGGCTTACAATAGCACTTCATCCCAAAGCGCTTCGCCCGTGCCAAGCATCAGCACGCGCCTGAACCCGCGTGCCTTCAGCATGACCATCGTCGGCTCGAATGCGCAGGCCAGATCGCGGGCGTTATGGCAGTCGGACGTGAGGGTGATCTCGCCGCCCAGTTCACGCCACGCATCCAGCAGGAAACCAGCGGGGAAAGGCGTGGTTTCATAACCGCGCGCGATGCCCCCGGTGTTGACTTCCAGCACATTGCAGCCCTGTTTGGCACGTTCCAGCGCCGAAAGCGCTATACGACGGTACTCCGCGCAGCCCGTATCCAGCTGAAGCCGCGCTGCGTACTTGCGCACCAGATCGAAATGGCCGATAATGTCCGGCCGGTCCTTCGCCACAGCCTCGCCATGACGTTTGAAATACGATTCCGCCATGGCGAGCGCGTCGCCGCCGAACTGTTCGGCAACGCAGCGCTCCAGCAGCTCCGGCACGCCGTCCACCGCCACCCACGCGCCGTCGATCGGCTCGGGGAAATAATGGGTGGAGGTAATCAGATAATCGTAATCTTTCCGGTTTTGCGCTTTCTGCGCCTCGGGTACCAATGCGTCCTGCTCCAGCCCCACATAGAGCTTCGGCGTTTTTTTCTGTTCCGCAAGCGCCTGCTGGAGTGCGCGAAGCTCGATAAAATAGGCCTGCTGGCCCTCCACGCTCATGCAGTATTCCCTGTCGAACCCCTGCATGGCATGGCCGGAGAAGCCAAGGCTTACAAAACCCAGCGCCTGCGCGGCGGCCAGCTGCTCCGTAATGGTGCTTTTGCCGTCGCAATAGGGGGTATGGGTGTGGGCGTTGGAAAGGAACCTCATTTCATACGCTCCTGCTTCACTTTGTGGTCGATCACGTGGCGTTTGGCAAGCTCCCGTACCACATCCTCCAGACTGATGCCCATCTCGGTCATCAGCACCATGGCGTGGTAGGTAAGGTCGCCCAGTTCATAGACGGTTTCTTCCTTGTCGCCCTTCGCGCCCGCGATGATGACCTCGGTGGATTCCTCGCCGACCTTTTTGAGGATTTTATCCATCCCCTTCTGGAACAGGTAGGTGGTGTAGCTACCGTCCTGCGGGTTGCTTTTGCGGCCCTCAATCAGCGCCATCAGCGCCGCGAGGGAGAACGGTTTGACGGTCTCATCCTCGTAGAGGTCGTTAAAGAAACAGCTCTCCGCGCCGGTGTGGCAGGCGGGGCCTTTTTTTTGCACCTCGGCGACCAGCGCGTCACCGTCGCAATCCGCGCGCAGAGCGACGATCGTTTGCGTGTTGCCGCTGGTTTCACCCTTTCGCCACAGGCATTTGCGGCTGCGGCTCCAGAAGCAGGTGCGTCCCTCGGCAAGGCTGATTTGCAGGCTTTCGCGGTTCATGTAGGCCAGCGTAAGCACCTCGTGGGTTACATAATCCTGCACGATCACGGGGATCAATCCGTTGTCGTCGAATTTTAACTGGGCTTCGATATCCGTAAATGTCATATTCGCGTCCTCCGTTACAGGCGCATAGGTACGCCGTTGTCGCTTAAATAGCGCTTCAGTTCCTTGATGTCCACTTCACGGGAATGGAAAATGCTCGCGGCCAGCCCGGCATCCACGCGGGGAAGCCCGAACAGGGCTAAAAAGTCCTCGCGCTTGCCCGCACCGCCCGATGCGATCAGCGGCAGGCTGACGGCATCGCTGATGGCGGTGAGCATTTCCAGGTCAAACCCGCCGCGCACGCCGTCGGTATCGATGGAGTTGAGCACAATTTCGCCCGCGCCGTGGTCCTCGCCGTATTTGGCCCACTCCACGGCGTCGCGGCCCGTATCCTCGCGCCCGCCCTTGGCGAACACGTGGAAAGCGCCGTCGACACGCTTGACGTCCATGGAGAGAACGACGCACTGGTCGCCGTACCGCTTGGCGGCTTCACCGATCAGCGCGGGGTTGCGGATGGCGCCGCTGTTGACGCTCACTTTGTCCGCGCCGCACTTGAGCACGCGGTCAAAATCGTCCAGCACGTTGATGCTTCCGCCTACTGTGAGGGGAATGAACACCTCCGCAGCCACGCGTTTCAGCGCGTCGGCGAACAGGGGGCGGCCCTCGTAGCTGGCGGTAATATCGTAAAACACCAGCTCGTCCGCGCCGGAATCGTTGTAAAACCGGGCGAGTGTCACGGGGTCGTTGATGTCGCGCAGACCTTCGAAATTGACACCTTTCACCACACGCCCGTTGCGCACGTCCAGACAGGGGATGATACGTTTGGTCAGCATGGTTCTTCCTCCCCTTTGGCAATCGCAAGAACGCGGCTCAGCGACAGCCTGCCCGTATAGAGCGCCTTGCCGACGATGACGCCGTATACGCCCAAATCGCGAAGCTCGGCGACTTCCTGCTCGTAGGTCAGGCCGCCCGAGGCGATCACCTGCAGGCCGCCGATGGTTTGCAGCTTCCGGTACGCTTCAAGGTTTGTGCCCGCCTGCAGGCCATCGCGGGCAATATCGGTGTAAATAACGGTGTGGATGCCCACATCCGCAAGCTTCCGGCAAAAATCAAAGCTGGGCTGATCGGTGATCTTCTGCCAGCCGTGGATGGCCACAAACCCGCCCCGCGCGTCCACGCCCACGGCGAGCTTATCGCCGTACCGTTTCGCCATGCGGGTGGTGAAGGCAAAATCCTCCACGGCCACGGTGCCCAGAATCACACGGTCCACACCCAGCGTAAGCGCCTGTTCAATGTCCGCCTGCGTGCGTATCCCACCGCCCACCTGTACGAAAAGCGGCTGTTTGCACAGCCTTGCGATGGCGGCGCGGTTTTGGGGGCTGCCGTCCTTCGCACCGTCCAGATCCACAACGTGCAGGCAGCTCGCGCCCGCTTTCACGAAATCCCCGGCCGTTTCCACCGGGTCGCCGGAATAAACGGTCATCCGGTCGTAATCTCCCTGCGTCAGGCGTACCACGTGCCCTTCGCGCAGGTCAATCGCAGGAAATACCAGCATCAAACCGCCTCCTTCGCAAACGAGGCGAGGATGCGTAAACCTACCTCGCCGCTCTTTTCGGGATGGAACTGCGTGCCGCACACATTCCCGTTGCGCACCACCGCGGCGACGTCCACCCCGTAGGAGGCGGTGGCGACCAGCGAAGGCTCGCAGTCCGTGGCGTAAAAGCTGTGAACGAAATACACGTAATCGCCCTGCGTAACGCCCGCCATCAGCGGGTCGGCGGGTTTGCGGATGTCCAAACTGTTCCAGCCCATATGCGGCACCTTAAGCCCAGGCGCTTTGGGCG
>JAQUXV010000041.1:6679-12901 GCA_028692205.1 Eubacteriales bacterium | reverse complement strand
GATATGCGGCAGCCCATGGAAGTTGCCGCAATGGTGGCCAAGCGCGAGTTCTGCCAGAAACGCGGCGTATCTCCGGAAGATGTCGGGTGCTTTTTTATTACGCCCTGCGCCGCCAAGATGACCGCGATCCGCAACCCCATCGGGCAGGAAAAATCCGCGGTGGACGGCGCAATCTCCATGCTGGAGATTTACGGGCTGCTGGCGGGACATATTAAAAACTATCCCAGCGAGCTTACGCTGTCCCGCGCGACTTCCTTCGGCGTTGGCTGGGCCAACAACGGCGGCGAAGCTACGGCGGTATGCCCTGAAAACAGCATGGCGGTGGACGGCATAGAAAACGTGATCCACGTGTTGGAAGAAATAGAAAATAACAAGCTTCGCGACCTCGTGTTTTTTGAGGGTGCGGCATGCACCGGCGGCTGTGTGGGCGGGCCGCTGACGTTTGAAAACGGTTATATTGCGCGCAACGCCATTCGCGCCCTGATGAAGGGCTGCGATTTGAGGCATCCGGATGAAACGGTAAAGGCTTCGTACCTGACCAAGTACCCGCTGCAGACCACAAAAAAGATTACGCCCAACAGCGTGATGAAACTGGACGACGATATTGCCGAAGCCATGCGTAAAATGGAGCAGATGGAGGACATCGTCAAGTCGCTGCCGGGGTACGACTGCGGCAGCTGCGGAAGCCCAACCTGTCGTACGTTTGCCGAGGATATTGTACGCGGGCATGCAAGCAAAATGGACTGCATTCACATTCTGAAGGATCAGCTGAAGATCATGGCGCAGAAAATGGTCGAGTTGGCCAAAACGACCCGAGAATAGGAGAAAGAAAATGAAAATCAGCGATTTGGCAAAGGCTCTGAAAGCCACCTATGCTGTTGTGCCCGGCGACCCGGACGAGGAAATCACCTGTGGGTACGCCTGCGACCTACTCAGCTGGGTGTTGGCACACGGGCAAAAGGGAATGGCGTGGACGACCGTGCAGACACATGTGAACGTGGTGGCAATCGCCGTGCTGATGGAAATGAGCTGCGTTATTCTGGCAGAAGGCAATAAACTGGAGGACGCTTCACTCTCCAAAGCGGTGGAAGAGAAAATGCCGGTGCTGGAGACTGCGATGACCGCTTACGAGGTGTGCGGAATCCTGTACGGCGCGGGCATCCCGGCCCCACGGGAATAGACATGCGCGCCTATTGCGATTTGCACATTCACAGTTGCCTGTCTCCGTGCGCAAACGACGATATGACCCCGTGGAACCTTGTGGGGATGGCGAAAGTGAAAGGGCTGGATGTGATCGCGCTGACCGACCACAATTCGGCGCTCAACATCCCGCAGGCGATGGCGGCGGGAGAAGCGTATGGCATACAGGTGATACCGGGAATGGAAGTGACCTCCCGCGAGGAAGTTCACATGCTTGCGTATTTTCGCTGCGCGGCGGAGGCGCTTGCCTTTGGCGAGGCAATTTATGCCCATTTGCCGGATGTGGCCAATCGCGGCGATCTTTTCGGTAATCAGATTGTGATCGGCGATGAGGACAAGCCTGTTGGAACCGTTGAGAAGCTGCTACTCAACGCAACTGATTTAAGTGTTGAGGACGTGGAGGAGCTGGCCCGGAAACATGGGGGAATCAGCGTGCCCGCGCATATCAACCGGGGCGCTAACGGCATGATCGGCGCACTGGGCTTGATGCCTCCATTGCCGATGTACCCTGTGGTGGAGGTAGCGGCGCGAATCGCTTGCCCTGAAGCCGTGCTGAAGGGGAGGTTTGTGCTTTATTCTTCCGATGCGCACCGGCTGGAAGACATCGCCGAGCGGGATTTTGCGCTGGAAGTATGTGAGCCGAGCGCTGCGGCTGTATTTGCCCTGCTGAATGAAAAAATCAACTGGCAATAACAGGTTCCCGGTATGGATCGGGTAAACGACGGCAGCTGTGCTGAAAGCGCATGCTCGTATTAGCAGGGGCTTTCGCGCAGGTGTTATCGGAGACGGCGGAGCTGCATGACTAACAGAAATAAATAGCATATAGGACGTTCCCGCATATCAAATTTGCGGGGACGTTTGCTATTCTCTTTGATTGCTGTGATGAAAGCGCAAGCTCATTTTCGCGGGGCTTTCGTGTGGGCGGCACCGGGGATGGAGGAACTGCATACCAAACAGAATGGAACGGAATATTGTACGTCCCTGCAAACAGATCGGCGGGGACGTTTTTGGTCACTATTATGGGGTTTTTGAGCGATATAAACGAATCCAACAAACCTCCGGCTGTGCCTGAGCGGAAAGAAAGCGTACGGCAACTGTGAAACTGAAGAAAGTTTCAAGCAGGAACAGGGCATTGCCGGACCGGACATACGAAGCTTCTGGCGAACGGGGTGATGAGCCGGAAGTATGGATACCGATGGTGGAGAACCGACAGGATATGCCTGGGATCGTTCTGTTGTTCGCCTGCAATTTTCCGAACTGGAACGCAAGGCGTCTCTGCGCGATATAAACCAGTGACAAACAGTAAAACGAAAGAATGCAGTTAATATGTTATAATACAGAACGAATGAACCTTCTGGATATTCTTACATGTGCCATACCGGTTATGTTATCCGCATTACTCCTTTGTATCGGGGCGGCAGGTAAATTCTGATCGCTTTTGAGATATGATTTTGAAGGCAAAAAACAGCCTATCTCACGGATATTGCGTACAAAATTTTAAATAAACGGATCAACGTTTGCATTTTATCGTACGCCAATCCGAATTGTATTGGTTTTGTATCTGGTCCGTAAAATTGTCAAAAAAATCACATTTTTTACCCGAATCGCGTGCATTTCTGCTTTGTGTATGATAGAATATGTTTGCTGCGTATGCATTTTACGCAGCTTTACGGTGTACGAATGATTTGAGGAGGTCTCAGGCTGCCATGACCGAACAAAAGGAAAAGTTCGCAAAGCTGCAAAAAGCTATCGACGAACACAAAGACCAAAAGGGAGCGCTTATGCCGGTGCTGCAAAAAGCACAGGATATCTTCGGATGCGTTCCACTGGACGTGCAGGAGTACATCGCTGACGCGATGGGAACCACGCTGAGCGAAGTTTACGGCGTGACCACTTTTTACTCCCAGTTTTCACTGCAGCCCAAGGGGCAGTATGTAATCGGCGTGTGCCTGGGCACCGCTTGTTACGTTCGTGGCTCCCAGAAGGTGCTGGACCGTGTGGAAAAAGAACTTAACATCAAAGTGGGCGAAACCTCCAAGAATGGCCTTTTCACCCTGCAGGCCACCCGCTGCCTGGGCGCCTGCGGACTTGCGCCCGTTATGATGATCAACGACGAAGTATATGGCCGCCTGACCGACGACGAAGTACCCGCGATTCTGGAAAAGTACAAGGCCTGACATGCGGGACCTTTCAATGCACGTTTTGGACATTGCCCAAAACAGCGTAAAGGCGAACGCGAAAACCGTTACCATCTCCCTGACGGAAGATGAGCGCGGGTGGCTTACAGCCGTGTTTCAGGATGACGGCGACGGCATGAAGCCTGAACTGCTGAAACGGGCAACCGATCCTTTCACCACCACGCGCACTACGCGCAGAGTGGGGCTGGGCTTGCCGCTGCTAAAGGAAAACGCGGAGATGACCGGCGGAACCGTTACAATCCAAAGCGAACCCGGCGTGGGCACTACGGTAACGGCAACGTTTAACCTGTGGCACATTGATTGCCCCCCGATGGGCGAAATGTGCGACACGTTGGTTACGCTGGTGCTGCTGAACCCCGAGAAACCGGAATTTGTTTTCATCGCCCGTTCCCCCGGAAACGAAGCGGAGTTCGATACCCGAGTTGTACGGAAAGCGCTGGGAGATGTGCGGTTGAACGAACCCGAGGTTGCCCAGTGGATCCGGGATGCTATTCAAGAAGAATTCAAACCCATTTTGGAGGTGCAATAAAGTGAAATCCATCGCTGAACTGGAAGAAATCCGTAAAAAGACCCTTGAACGGGTCGCATACCGCAAGGACGCGGACAACGATATCCGTGTTGTGGTCGGCATGGCAACCTGCGGTATTGCCGCGGGCGCTCGCCCTGTAATGCTCGCCTTTATGGACGAGATTCAAAAACGTAATCTGCAAAACGTAACCGTGTCGCAAACCGGCTGCATCGGTATGTGTCGGCTGGAGCCCATGGTGGACATCATTGTCCCCGGGCAGGATAAAGTGACGTACGTCAATCTGAATCCCAATATGGTGCCGCGTATTGTAACCGAGCACATTGTAAACGGCAATCCCGTGATGGAGTACACCATCGGCGCCGCGGAAGAGAAATAACAGCTCACCTAAGGAGGAAGGACCATGGATTTTTATCGCGCTCAGGTGCTTTGCTGCGGCGGCACCGGCTGTACTTCGTCGGGTTCCGGCGAAATTATCAAGCGTTTTGAGGAACAGATCGTTAAAAACGGGCTGGATAAAGAAATCAAAGTCGTACGCACCGGTTGCTTCGGCCTTTGCGCCGCCGGCCCGGTGGTAATCGTATATCCCGAAGGCACTTTTTATTCCCAGGTCCGCGTGGAAGACGTGGACGAGATCGTCAGCGAACACCTGATGAAGGGCCGCATTGTGCAGCATCTGGTGTACAAGGAAAAAGCGACCGATGAAGAAAAGCATATGTCGCTGGACACGATCGAGTTTTACAAAAAGCAGAAGCGTATTGCGCTGCGCAACTGCGGTGTGATCGATCCGGAAAACATCGACGAGTATATCGCGTTTGACGGTTATAAGGCGCTTGAAAAAGTGCTGACGACCATGAAGCCCGAAGACGTTATTCAGGTCATGCTGGACAGCGGCCTGCGCGGCCGCGGCGGCGCGGGTTTCCCCACAGGCCTTAAATGGAAGTTCGCTTCCGCCTCCAAGGCCGACCAGAAATACATGGTCTGCAACGCCGACGAGGGCGACCCCGGCGCGTTCATGGACCGTTCGGTTCTGGAAGGCGACCCCCACGCAGTGCTGGAAGCCATGACCATCGGCGGCTACGCCATCGGCGCGACCGAAGGTTACATCTACGTGCGCGCGGAGTACCCCATTGCCGTTAAACGCCTGCAGATTGCTATTGACCAGGCCCGTGATTACGGCTTGCTGGGCAAGAACATTTTGAACTCCGGCTTTGATTTTGACATCTCCATCCGTCTCGGCGCAGGCGCGTTCGTCTGCGGCGAAGAAACGGCGCTGATGGCCTCTATCGAAGGCGGACGCGGCGAGCCCCGGCCGAAGCCCCCGTTCCCGGCGGTGAAGGGCCTTTTCGGCAAGCCCACCAACATCAATAACGTTGAAACGTTTGCCAACGTCCCCCAGATTATCCTGAACGGCTCGGATTGGTTCCGTTCCATCGGCACGGAGAAATCCACGGGCACCAAGGTGTTCGCGCTGGGCGGCAAGATCAACAACACCGGTCTGGTGGAAATCCCCATGGGCACCAAACTGCGTGAGATCATCTACGACATCGGCGGCGGCTGCCCCAACGGCAAGAAATTCAAGGCCGTGCAGACCGGCGGCCCTTCCGGCGGTTGCATCCCCGCGGAACTGCTGGACGTTTCCATCGAGTACGATACGCTGACGCAGATCGGCTCCATGATGGGCTCCGGCGGCATGATCGTTATGGACGAAGACAACTGTATGGTGGATATTGCGCGCTTCTTCCTCGATTTCACGGTGGACGAAAGCTGCGGCAAATGCACCCCGTGCCGTATCGGCACCCGCAGGATGCTGGAAATTTTGGAGCGCATCGTGCATGGCCAAGGCGAAGAAGGCGACATCGAAAAGCTGGAAACGCTGGCCAGAAACATCAAGGCTACCGCGCTTTGCGGCCTGGGCCAGACGGCGCCCAACCCGGTGCTGTCTACCATCCACTATTTCCGTGATGAGTATGAAGCGCACATCCGCGAAAAGCGCTGCCCCGCGCATCACTGTCAGGCGCTGCTTAATTACACCATTACCGATAAGTGCCGCGGCTGCACGGCTTGCGCCAAGGTTTGCCCCGTGGGCGCGATCACCGGTACGGTGAAGGAACGCCATGTGATCGACACCACCAAGTGCATCAAGTGCGGCAGCTGTATGGAAAAATGCCGCTTTGGCGCGATCGAGAAGAGATAACGAGGAGGAACAACCATGGAACAGATGATTCCGCTTACAATCGACGGCGTGCATGTGGAGGTTCCTGCCGGTACAACCGTGCTTGAAGCATCCCGGAAAGC
>JAQUXV010000041.1:0-6579 GCA_028692205.1 Eubacteriales bacterium | reverse complement strand
GAGGAATTCGGCTTGCCGATGGGCACCAGCGTAACCGGCAAAATGGCCGCGGCGCTTCGCCGTATGGGCTTTGACAAAGTGTTCGATACCGACTTTGCCGCCGACCTGACCATTATGGAAGAAGGCACCGAGCTGGTTAGCCGCATTACCAACGGCGGCGTGCTGCCGATGATTACCAGCTGCTCGCCGGGCTGGATCAAGTACTGCGAGCATTACTATCCCGAGTTCCTCCCGAACCTTTCCACCTGCAAGAGCCCTCACGAGATGGAAGGCGCGATGGTGAAGAGCTACTATGCCGAGAAGGCGGACATCGACCCGAAAGACATCATTGTTGTATCGGTAATGCCCTGCACGGCCAAGAAGTTTGAAGCCAAGCGGCCCGAACTCAGCAACGGCGGCCTGCCGGATGTGGATGTGGTTATCACCACCCGCGAACTGGCCCGGATGATTAAAGAAGCCAATATTGACTTCAACAAGCTGCCCGACGAAGATTTCGACAGCATGCTGGGCGAAAGCACTGGCGCGAGCGTTATTTTCGGCGCGACCGGCGGCGTAATGGAAGCGGCGCTGCGTACCGCATACACCCTTATCACCGGCAAAGAGCTGGAAGATGTGAACTTCACGGCTGTCCGCGGCGTGGATGGCATCAAGGAAGCGACCGTCAAGATTGGCGATCTGGATGTGAACGTAGCCGTAGCCAGCAGCACCGGCAAAGCGGAAGAGCTGCTGGAGGCTGTGAAGAAGGGCGAGAAGAACTACGCCTTCATCGAAATCATGGGCTGCCCCGGCGGCTGCGTGAACGGTGGCGGTCAGCCGATTGTGGACGCGAACGTCCGCGCGGAAGTGGATATTCGCGCCGAACGCGCCAAGGCGTTGTACGGTGAAGACGAGAGCAAACAATACCGCAAGAGCCACCAGAACCCGATGATCAAGAAGATCTACGACGAGTATCTGGAGAAGCCCAACAGCCACAAAGCGCATAAGCTGCTGCACACCACGTATACCGAGCGGCCCAAATACAGCAAGTAAGGCTGTACAACCAACAAAACAGGCACCCGGCTCCGAACAAAAATTCGGAGCCGGGTTTCGTCTATTGCTATTCCGAATCCGATAAGAACAAAGCATATCATGCAATCAAATCAGAATACGGGCTATTCAATACGGGGAAGAAGAACAAATGCTTTGCGGATTATGCATGACCAACCTGTGTAGCAGAAGCTGAAGGAAAGATGCTTATGAACCCTTCGAAGAAAACTACGTCGCTAACCTTGTAATTTAGAAATCAGAGAGCAAAACAAAACCCCGCTTCTCTTTCGAAAAGCGGGGAATGGGAGAGCGAACCGCTTACACGCGGCTGGCTTCCTTGATCTTCGCAGCTTTGCCCTGCAAGTTACGCAGATAATACAGCTTAGCCCTACGCACTTTACCGCGGCGAACAAGATCCAGATGATCAACGCGCGGAGAATGCAGCGGGAACGTACGCTCAACACCAATGCCGTAGCTTACGCGGCGAACGGTGAACGTTTCACGAATGCTGCCGTTACGCCTTGCGATCACGGTGCCTTCAAAAGCCTGAAGACGCTCGCGGTCACCTTCGACAACCTTAACCCATACGCGTACGGTGTCGCCGATGGAGAACTCCGGCAGATCGGAACGAAGCTGTGCCTTTTCAATGGAACGAATGATTTCACTCATTTCATGTGCCTCCTTCCCTCATAGACGTTCGTACCGGCAAGCCATTCACTTGGGTAGAGGACCGTCCGTTTGTCACAGCGAAAATTATAACACGAACACCCGGAATAATGCAAGCAAAATTTCACATTATAAACCGCATGTACGGTATTATATGAAGATATTTCTTGATTTATCCTCTTGATAAGACAAAATTGTATCCAAAGCAGATAAAACTGTAACAAACTTGCAACATACTATCGGATGATGTATAATATTTATTCTGAAGAGGGGGGAGCGGAATGCGTGTGGAGAAACAAAATCAACGGCTGGTGTTGCTGATTTTTATGCTCTGTATGCTGCTGGCACTGCCGAGTTCTCAAATCGGGAAAGCGGAGGTATTGCAGGAAGCGCAGATAACCGAAGAATCCACCGCGATCGGCGACAACTCTGTCCGATACCCTCAACTGGCTGGAATGGCGGACGCGCAGGTACAACAAACAATTAACGACGCGATCGTCGAAAAGGCTAAGATTGCGCAAAGGCTGGTTACGCTGGGCGTATTGCAGGGTGGAGGAAGCGGCCTGACGGTGGATTACGACGCCTATGTTGGCGGCGGTGTCTTTTCAGCGGTAATCAACGCCGTGGGCGTAATGGAAAACGGTCGCAGTGGTCAGAGCTATACAGGACTGTGCTTCGATCTTGCAACCGGTGAACCGGTTTCGTTGTCCGCACTGTTCACCGATGTGGATGGGGCTGTTGCCCAGATGGAAGCAACGCTGGAAGACACGTATCTTGACGAACTCTCCTCCTATCTGGCTTACGCGGAGCTGACGCCACTCCCGACAGACAATTTTTCAATGGATGCGGATGGAATTACGTTCTACTATCCGGCGGATCAGTTTTCATTGTTGAGCGGCTACTGCGGCGCGGCACAGTTCAATTACGATGAAATCAGCGATTTTCTGCGCACCGATGAGGGTTCGTTGCCCGTTGCAATGGGCATTTTGCCGCAAACGCTGACGGATACTGAAATGAAAGCGAAGATCGAACAGGCTGCCAAAGACGGTACTCTGCCGCATGTACGCGCCACTCTGGACGAACCAATGACCGACCTGATCGGAAAATACCGCCTGCTCCGCCAGCCGGACCAATACCCCGGCGGTAAGTACTATCAATTGGAAGCGCCGATGTTTCGGCAGATACTGGTGCTTTCGGATGCGCTGACGTCCGGTTATGAAAACTCCGTTGTGGAAGGGATCATGAGCTTCCGTACCAATTTATATTGTATTCAGACGGGCGTTACCCCCAGGGACCGCTGGCTTGCGGTGCTGGGCAACCCCCAAAGCACCGTGGTCCTTGACGAGGAGCTGGCGTATGATTACGGGCTTCCGGTTGGCACAGCGGATTATTATACCATCGGAAGCCGCCAACTGCTGCTGTATGCGGACGAGAGCGACACGCTGTATGCTATCCGGCTAAGCAACTAGGCAGCGAAGCTTATCAGCTCACACACTGGCCTGTTCACCAACGCGCGTTCCGGTAATATCCGGCGCAGCACCGCTGCTGACGGGGATTTATTAAGCGTGATTGGATGAAAATGCAATCCGGGATTACAAAACTCATATGTCATCGTTTCCCTGAATCACGTACCGCTGTGACAAACCATACCACTACCGACCGGTAGACGAATGCGACGTTTGCCGATCTTTTCATCCTTTCGCGGAGCGTATCGCCGCGGTTTATCAGAATGCCGAAACCGGCTTTAATTTGGAGGAACCATGCAAAGAGGGCGTCGGGGCAGAGCGAAAACCTATGACTCGGATTCACTGATGGCCAGAAGTGTCACCGGTATTTTGTTGATCGCGATCGGCCTGATTTCGCTGCTCTCGATCGTAGGGAACATTCAGGGCGCCGTGTTTACGATGATCAAGCAGGCGATGCAGGGGTTGGGCGGCGGTTTTTGCCTCGGGATTCCGATTTTCCTGATTTGGGGCGGCGTTTTGGTAGCTTTCTCCGCGCATAAAAAGGCTCCGGTACGCGCTATTTTGCTGTTGAGCCTTCTCTACTTATGCATATTGGGAATCGTGAATCTGTTGAGCAAAATCGGCACATCCACCCTGATGGAACGCGTAGTCCAGTATAACAACGAACTGACCCTACCCGCCGCCGATCCGGACGGTTACTGGCCGATCATCACGGCGGGCTATCACCTTTGCGGCACAAGCGGCGCTTTGGGCGGCGCTATGGGCATGCTGCTTGCGTGGCCGCTGTGGACGTTTATCGGCGAAATCGGCGGTGCGGTGGTACTGGGGATCATCGGCCTTGTTTGTTTATTATTCGTATCACGGTTTGATATCATCGGCACCATCCGGCAGCGCCGCGAGACTTCCGACCAGCGCATGGAAGAACGGGAGTTAAACCGGCAGCGCCGGGCGTATGAAAAGAAGCTGAAAAAGCAGGAAGAACAGCCGCCGCAGCCGGTACAGGAAGAGGAAGGCCTGCTACGGCCGGCTTATCAGCGCAAAAAGGAAGCAGAAACCGCGCAGCCGTCGGGGAGATTTCCCGCTGCGGATGCACAGGCGGTTACAGCCCCGTACCCACCCGTATTCCCGAATGCCCCGGCCTGGCCGCAGAACGTACCCATGCCGCAGCAGGTGATGTTTGTGCCGCCCGCGGCAACGCCCGCCCAGCTGAACACACCGCCGCTTTATGATGAAATGATCGTACCGGAGGCTCCGGAAAGCGGGGATGCACCCGCCTGGAAATTAAAAACGAGGCTGGGGAAAAAGTCCGGCGATGCAGAAAAATCCGCTTCTCCGGAAGCTGCCGTGCCGCAGTCGCAGGATCGTGATTCGCGCAAGGTGCTGGAAAAGATGGAAGCCAATCGCAGACGTAAACAGGAGATCGAAAGCCGTATAGCAGAGACGGTTTCTGAGACAACAACGCCGGAAACGCCGAAAAGGCAACAGCGCGAAGAGCGGACGAACGTCCGGGAAGCGGCTGCCGAACCGCAAATGACGGCGGAACAGATGGCCTATGCAAGGCAAACGGCAGCCTATCGTCCGCCGGTACGGGCGCAAGAGGAGCGGCAACCGGCCGCATCTGAGAAAACAGCGGATCCTTTTGCCGCGTATAAAAAACCAGCCGATCTTCCGCAACGCGGGATGAGCGGCCAGCGGTTGGATAAGCCGGAGCTGAAACTACCCAAACAAAAGGCAGAACCTGCGGAAACCAAGCCGAAAAGCACGGCGGGGAAGGAATACCCTTATCCGATGATCGAGCTGCTGAACCTTCAGACCGAATCGCTGCCGGACACGCGGGAAATGGATCGCGTGAACGCCAAACGGCTGGAAGAAACGCTGGAGAGCTTCAACATTCCGGCGCGCGTGCAGCGCGTTACCCACGGCCCGGCGGTTACGCGCTTTGAGCTGGGGTTAGTATCCAGCGGTATCAACGTGAAGCGCATCATGAATATTGCCGACAACATCGCGCTGGATATGGCGGCTAACGGCGGCGTGCGTATCGAGGTGCCGATCCCCGGCACCAACCTGTTCGGCGTCGAAGTGCCGAATAACGAAATCATCGGCGTGTCGCTGGCTGAAGTGCTTACCAGCCCGGAAATGACTAAAGCCAAATCCCCGCTTTCGGTAGCGCTGGGCAAGGATATCTCGGGGCGGCCGGTGATCTGCGATCTGGCGAAAATGCCTCATCTGCTGATAGCCGGTCAGACGGGCAGCGGTAAATCCGTATGCATTAACTCGATTGTAAACAGCCTTTTGTACCGCTCTACGCCGGAAGAAGTGCGTATGATTATGATCGACCCCAAGGTGGTTGAACTGCAGGGGTATAATCAGGTGCCGCATCTGCTGATCCCTGTGGTGAGCGACCCCCAGAAGGCATCCGGCGCGCTGGCGTGGGCCGTGCAGGAAATGCTGGACCGCTACCACAAGATGCAAAGCAAGGGCGTGCGGGAAATTGCTTCCTATAACGCAAAAACGTTTGGAGACGAACCTAAGCTGCCACGAATCGTGATTATTATCGACGAGCTATCCGACCTGATGATTGCCTGCAAGAAAGAAGTGGAAGAAAGCATTATCCGGCTGGCGCAGCTGGCACGCGCGGCGGGCATCCACATGGTGGTGGCAACCCAGCGGCCGACAGTCAACGTAATTACGGGCCTCATCAAGGCCAACATCCCATCGCGGATCGCGTTTGCGGTGTCCTCCAGCATCGACAGCCGCACGATTCTGGATATGAACGGCGCGGAAAAGTTATTAGGCCGCGGCGATATGTTCTACTATCCGACGGGCGCGAAAGCGCCGCTGCGCGTGCAGGGCTGCTATGTCAGCGATACGGAGATTTCCAATGTTGTGGACTATATCGGCCGCAATTCGGAGACGGATTATGACGAATCCATCAACGAAGTAATGGAAAACCAGCTTGCTCAGGAGGATGACGCCGACACGGAAAACGGCGACGGCGGCGATAATGACGAGCGTTTGCAGGAAGCGGTGGAAATGGTGCTGACTGACGGGCAGGCAAGCATCAGCATGCTGCAAAGGCGCATGAAGATCGGTTACGCCCGGGCGGGACGGTTGATCGACGATATGGCGTCGCGCGGAATCGTCAGTCGAAGCGCGGGCAGCAAGCCGCGCGAGGTGCTGATTACCTACGAGCAATACCTGCGTCAAAAGGAAACATTGCTGCGATAACGGTAAATGATGGAGCTGCCGAATCCCCCGGAGCAATCTGTTCCGGGGGATTCGCATACCGCCCCTGGAAAGCGCCGCTATCCTTGACAATGCGAAGAAAGCGCGTGTATAATCCACATTAACCGTTGCTTTGAGGTGAAAGAAATGCTGACGAGAATTCCCAAAGGAACCAAGGATGTCCTACCCGGGGAGA
>JAQUXV010000040.1 GCA_028692205.1 Eubacteriales bacterium | reverse complement strand
TAAAGGCAAAAGAGAACTTCGGCCACGCGCGGGACACCGTTTACCTGCAAACGATGGGCGAACCCTTCGACCCGCCGGAAACGCTCCGCTATGCGTCCTCGGCGTATGCGCTGCCCACGGGCAACGCAAGCGCTCCCGCGCCGATCGCGCTCTATTCGCCGATCGTTGGGCCGGACGGCGAGCCGCTGGATATGGAAAACACCTTTCTGCACGCGGGGGAGAGCTGGCAGGGCGCTTTTGCGTTGGTGTACTGCGGCCGGGTGGAGCTGGAAAACTTTACGCTTAACTTCGCCCAACAGTGTCTGGCTAACTGCGAGGCGTACTGGCAGGGCATCAAGCCTTTCCGCCACGCGTTCCGTGTGCCGGACGGGCAGGTGCGGCGCATGTTGGCTATTTGCGGGCGCAACATTCTGCAGGCCCGCGAAGTGGTGGACGACATTGTGGAATTCCATGTCGGGCCGACTATCTACCGCGGCCTGTGGGTGGTGGACGGGTATTACTTCGCGGAGTGCGGTTACATGATGGGCCGGGACGATGAAGCGTGGCAGGGCCTGCTGGCGGTGCTGAAACGGGTGAAGCCCGACGGCAGCATCCGCATTCTGCCGGATCACCATAAGGAGACGGCGGTGGCGCTGTCCACCATCGTGCGGCAATGTGAGCTGCGCAACGACGACGCGCGCCTGAAGGAACTGTGGCCCCTGATGCTGCGCGGGCTGGATCACCTGATTGCCATGCGGGACGAGAGCTATACGCTGGGAGAGGACTATCCCGCGCGCGGCCTGTTCAAGCCCGCGTTTGGGGACGGCGGCATCTACGGCCCGGAACCGGAATATACAACGCCGCTCAATGTGCTGGTCGGCGTAAAGGACGCCGCCCGTGCGGGCAAACGCCTGCAACTGGCGGGTTGGGAGCGTTTCCAGCAATTTGCCGACGAACTGAACGAAACCATGCAGGCCTGCATCCGCCGGGATCTGCGTAAAACGCCGGAGGGCTTGCCGTACCTGCCCCTATCCATGGCCGACAACCCGGTTTACAAGCCCCAGACGGGTGTGCAGACCATTTGCCGGGTTGCTTTCCATGGCGCGTTCGGGCTGGACGACCCCATCATGAAAATGACCGCCGACCTGATCGACAGCGTGGATGAACGCGAAGGCCTGCCGGAAGGTTCGGGCTGGCGCGCCGACCAGAGCATGTACATCTATGCCGCGGGCCGCTTTGGCGAGCAGATGCTGCTGACGGGCCGCCCCGAAAAAGCTGTCGATTACCTGTACGCGTTTGCCAACCATGCTTCGCCCGCAGGGGTATGGCGCGAGGAACAGCCTGTGAAGGAGACGGCCTGCGCCGAAATCTGCGGGGATATGCCGCACAACTGGGCATCGGTGGAGTTTATCCGGCTGGTGCGCACGCTGCTGCTACTGGAGTGGGACGGCGGAATGTCGCTGCTGCCCGGACTGCCGAAAGAATGGCTGCCGACAGCCGGCAACGATCTGCTGTTGGAGGATACGCCTACGGCATTCGGCAAAGTAACGCTGCATATGGCCCAAACGGACGGAGGCTGGAAACTGCGCTTTACACGCAAGCCGGGCAACCAGAAGCCGGGCTACGTTACGCTGTGCTGGCCCACCCAGCCTGTGTGCGACGGCGTCCCGTTGACCCGGATGGCGGAGGGTAAATGGGCGCTGCCCTGCGAAGCCGGAAGCTTCGAGATCCGGCTGAACGGCTGAGCGGCCCCATACGAAACGCAACCTGCCCGCGCTGCTCGCTGAAAGCCGCGCGGGCGTTTTGCTGCGCAGGCTGTGCCGGTGCAAGCGTTACGCAAACGAGAGCGCGAAAGGCTTGAGCAGGAATACCGGGACGACCGGCGGGTTACCAACGCGCCCACGGAAACAGCCCCCGGCAGAGTTGAAATCGGCCATAACGGAAGCGGCCGGAAACGGAGGGAAACCCCATGCGTGTACTTATAGCGCTGGATCAGGGCACAACGTCCAGCCGCGCCATTGTTTTTAACGAGCTTGGCTGTGTGCTGGCAGCGCATACCATCGAATTTCCACAGCATTATCCGCAGCCCGGCTGGGTGGAACATAACCCGGACGATATTCTGAACACTCAGGTGGAAGCGCTGCGCAAGGCGGTGAAGATGAGCGGGGTGGATGTGCGGGATATTGCCGCCGTCGGCATCGCCAACCAGCGCGAAACCACCCTGCTGTGGGAAAAAGCGACCGGTCGCTGCGTACACAACGCAATTGTATGGCAGTGCAGGCGCACCGCGCCGTATGTGGAAAAGCTGGTGCGGGAGGGACGGCGCGATGCCATCCGCCAAAAGACCGGCCTGGTGCCGGATGCGTATTTCAGCGGTACCAAACTGGCCTATCTGCTGGATACCCTGCACCTGCACGAATGCGCCGAAAAAGGCGAGCTGTGTTTTGGTACGGTGGATACCTTTCTGGCGTGGAACCTTGTGGAAGGGCACCCGCATGTGACGGACGCCACCAACGCCGCCCGAACGATGCTGTTTAACCTGCGCGGGCAGACGTGGGACGACGAGCTGCTCGCCATGCTGAACATTCCGCGCGCCGTATTGCCGGAGGTGGTGGATACCGCGCAAATTATCGGCAATCTCCGGCCGGAAATCCTTGGCTGTCCGATTCCCGTGGCGGCGATGGCGGGCGACCAGCATGCCTCGCTGTTCGGGCAGGCCTGTTTTAAGCCGGGCGCGATTAAAAATACCTACGGCACCGGCTGCTTTATGCTCATGAACACCGGGGAAACCCCCGTAGAGAGCCAAAACGGACTGCTGACCACTATGGCGTGGCGGCTGAACGGCAAACCCACCTACGCGTTGGAAGGCAGCGTGTTTATGGGCGGCGCAACCGTGCAATGGCTGCGCGACGAGCTATGCCTGTTTCATACCGCGGCGGAGAGCGAACCGCTGGCCGAAAGCGTGCCGGATACGGGGGGCGTGTTTCTGGTGCCCGCGTTTACGGGACTCGGCGCACCGTATTGGGATATGTACAGCCGTGGAACCATCGTGGGGATGACGCGCGGCACCAACCGCGCGCATATCGTGCGTGCGGCGTTGGAAGCTATCTGCTACCAGAGCTGCGACCTGTTCAAGGCGATGGCCGCCGACCGGGGAGGCCGGATGCCGGAACAATTGAACGTGGACGGAGGGGCAAGCGCCAATCGGTTTATGATGCAGTTTCAGGCCGACATCCTGGGCGTGCCGGTCGTGCGGCCCGGCGTGTTGGAGACAACCGCGCTGGGGGCCGCGCTGCTGGCGGGGATTGGCGTTGGGCTGTATGCCGATCAGGAGGAAGCGGCGGCCCGGATCAAACCGGACCTAAATTTCCGGCCATGCATGGATGAGGAGAACCGGGCGCAGGCGCTGCGGGGCTGGCACCGCGCGGTGGAACGCAGCCGAAACTGGGTGGAAAAGCCCTGAGTGAATTGAAAAATAAATACGCCGCTAGCCGCCCGCTGGACAGGAACCTGTCCAGCGGGCGGCTTTGCTTTTCAGGCGCGGCGCCATATGGAGGGGGAAAACGGAAATGGAGAGCGAATTGTATATAACAGGGGAATCAAAAAGGGCTGTTGATTCATATAGAATAAAATATGGAAAGTTGAAACGGTGGATTCGCCCCGATTTTCCCATGCGGCGGCTATCCACCGAAAAGTGAAAGGAAGCGGCGAAAGTTCGCGCCCGTAGGAAAAAACGGCATGACGGGATGATTGCGGAGGGAACGCAATGGGACAAAAGCAAAAAACGGAAGATGTGTGCGGGTTCCAGATTCGCGGGGTGATCGAGGGGTTTTACGGCAAACCGTGGACCTTTCAGCAGCGGTGCGAGCTGTTGGCGCGCATGCAGCTACTGGGCATGAACAGCTACTTTTACGCGGCCAAGTTCGATGCTTATCACCGGGAACGCTGGGCGGAGCTTTACCAGCCGGAGGATTGCGAGAAGCTGAGCAAGCTGACGGAGCTTGCCCGGGAGGAGCAAATCGATTTTTGGTATTGCATCGCGCCGGGGCTGACGCTGTGCTATTCCGACCCCGGCGATATGGACCGCCTGATGGCGAAAGTGCAGCAGATGTATGTGCTGGGGGTGCGGCACTTCGGCCTGCTGCTGGACGATATTCCCGCGCAGCTGCAATATCCGCAGGATGTGGGGCAATATGCCACACTGATTAACGCGCACATCAGCTTCATCAACCGTTTCGCAACCCTTTTGCAAACCATGCTGCCGGAGGCTGTGCGGCTGTGCGTGTGCCCCTGGCAGTATTGCGGCACAGGGGAGGAGCCTTATATTTCGCTGCTGGGGAAAAACCTTTCCACAGAGGTAAAAATTCTGTGGACGGGGCCGCAAATCTGCTCCGAAACGCTGGAAACCCAGCAGGCCAAGCGGTTCATCAAGGCGACGGGCCACCGCCCGCTGTATTGGGATAATTACCCGGTCAACGACAACGGCATGTACAGGGAAATGCATCTGGGGCCGCTGCGGGGCAGGGACGCAACTTTATACAATTTTTGCAACGGCTACCTGTGCAACGGCATGGAGAGCTTTGAATGCACAAAAATCGTGCTGAACACGGTTGCGGATTACCTGCGCGATCCGGTTCGCTACGACCCGGAAACGTCCTGGCGAGCGTCGCTGCAGAGCGAGCTGAAGGAAGAGGCGGTTTCGTTCCGCCTATTTGCCGACAACATGCGGCATTCCTGCCTGCAGGAAACCAATTCCCAGATCCTGCACAACATTCTGTTTGAGATGCGAAAAGCCCTGATGATTCGGAACACGGAAGAAGCGGCAGAAATACTGGCTAAATATGTGGCCAAGCTGGATGTTCTGGAAAACCGGATAGAAGGCGGGCGGCTGCCCGAGGCGCTGTTGCGCGAGCTGGAACCGTGGCTGCAAAAGCACCGAAAAATGCACCGGGTCTTGCATTTGACGACGCAGTACCTTCAAACGCCGTCCTGTACGCTGGCGCGCTGGATATGGGACGAGATAGAGGCAATGAAACAGATGACGGTGGACTACGCGGACAGCGGACTGGAGTGGACGCTTGGGGAGTTGCTGCGAAAAATTCCCGCGCGGGAATGAGCGGGAACGCTCCATACCCATGAAAGAAAGCCAGTCAATATTACACAGCCGCCCGCATGGGTTGTTCATGCGGGCGGCTGTGTAATATCGGCTTATTGATGATTTTAATCAGGGGTTTCCGGCTTGGGCAGCTGTTCCAGCGCGGCCGACAGCGCCGCGACATTCCCATCGAAGCGGTAGCCGTGCCACCCAAGGGCGCGCGCGGCTTCCACGTTTCCCGGATCGTCGTCGATAAACAGGCACTCTTCCGGCTTCAGGCCATAGAAGGACGTAAGCTGGGTATAGATTGCCGGGCCGGGTTTTTTGGTCCGTTCCTCCACGGAAAATATAACGCCGTCAAAGCGATGGATCAACGGAATGATCTCCCGGTGTTCGCTGATTTTGCGGCCCGCGTTGGAAAGCAGATACACATGATACCCGTCGGACATTGCCCGATCGACGACCGCCTCCATCCCCTTGATGGGCGAGAGGATGTTCCACGGCATGCCATCGAACAGCTTTTGCACCAGCGGCTTCAGCGCGTCGTCGTCCAGCGCGTCCATGGCAAGGCGGGCCAGCGCTTCCGGCGTGATGGAATCGTCGTCCAGCCTGCCCCATTCGGGGTGTCGGAACAAGGCTTCGTTTAGCTTCTGCGCCGCGTCTTCATCCGGCGCTACCTTACGGCAGGCGGCGAGCGGATGGAAGTCCATCAAAACCCCGCCCATATCGAATACAAGGTTGCGAATCAAAGCCCGCATCTCCTTACCGGCTTGTATAAGAGGGTTCCACAAAGCCACCGTGACCGGCAAACGGATCGTCGATCACCAGCCGGCCTTCGCAGGTGTCGCCAACGCCCGAATACAGGTCCGCCTTGCCGTCCGCCCGCATCACGATGCCGCTGGTGAACGCGCAGTCCGCCAGATCGGGCACCTTGGGGGCGAAGGGCGGGTAGCGTTTCGCGGTTCCGATCATCTTCTCCTCCAGCGCGCACAGGTGGTTGGGGTCCATCACGAAGGCGATGTTTGTGTACACTTTCATGTCGATGTCGTTTTGTCGGTCCATATAGCTCTTGTGGCCGACCACGCCGATCAGCCCGTCTTTCAGCTGATAGCACTGGTTGCAGCCGCCCCATTCGCCGGGGCCGAACAGGTTTTCCACTCTCGGCGCGCCTTGCACCACAGCGGCGTTCAGCTCGTCCAGAGAGTTGATGATCGTAAAGCCCACAATAGCTTCACTGCCGTACTTCTGGGCGATTTCTTTGCCGCGCGGGCGGGAGAACACGCCGATCCGGCCGTCCGCCAGCTCCACAAGCCGGATATCCTTCATTTCCTTTGGACCGGATGTGAAGAAGGCAAGGTCCGCGGGGTCGTCGCCACGGTAGAAATAACAGTGATAGGTGTCGATGGCCCCCTGTGAGATGCGCACATGTGTGCCGCCCAGCACCAGCTCGCCGTGAATGCGGCTGATAAAGGGGTCTTCCAGCGGGTAGACCATGGCGTCTTTTACAAGCCGATACCGGTCCGTGCCGATCTGCTCAAACAGCCTCGCGGTTGAATGCGCCCATACGGCCCGGCGCTCCACGCGCCCGAACAGGCAGGTGCGCCCGCCGTATTCGAAAGGCAGGGAACAGTTATAGACGTCATAACCCTCCACGCCTTCAAACTGCAGCAGATGGGCCTCCATCGGCCCGTGGCTCTGCTCAAAACGATCCCGCATACTTTTCGTGTCCAAACAATCCACATCCTTACTGTCGGCGGGGCCGCGAGCGCGGCCCCGCCGATTGCGCAATTACTGTTCGTTATAGGGGTGTTCCGCCAGGAACGAGTCGAACTGAGCGGTGTATTCCGCCGCGAAGGTTTCCAGACCGGCGTTTTCGCGCTTCTGGTCTACCTTTTCAATAGCGGCTTCGATATCGCTTTCAAAGCCGTCTTTTACAACCATGGCGAGGTCGTCGATGCTGGAAAGCTTGGCCGACTCGCTGGAAACGTTCTCATCCACGAAAGAGAAGCCGGAACCCGGATCTTTGAAGAAGGTCGTGGGATCGGCCAGCATCTTCAAGTAATCCACCACGTCCGTGGGGGTGGCGACGGAGTAACGCGTCATGGAGGGCAGCCAGCTCAGCACGAAGGCGTCGAAGTTGTAGGTTTTCCCGTTCTCGTCGGGAATCGTCTCGTACTGGTTGTCGCCGACGGCGTTCCACTGCACGCCCTCAACGCCGTATTCGAACAGGTCGTGATTGGCCTGGCTGGAGAACAGCCAGTCGTAGAACTTCATTACGAGGTCGGGATTTTGGCAGGTTACGGGGATGCAGGCGAAGTTCCATGCCTGGTAGGTAACGCCGACCTGGCTCTTTTCGCCGTTACGCATGTTGCGGTTGGCGATAATGTAGCCCAGTTCCGCATCCGGGATGGCGCTTTCCAGCTGGCTCTTGATGCTGTCGAACGTATCCGCGCCGCGGATGAACGAGGCGGCTTTGCCGGCGATAAACTGGCCCTGGAAGTCCGTTACGTTCATGCAGTCGGGATCCACATAGCCTTTATCCATCCACTCTTTGGCAATGCGGTACGCCCACAGCGGATCGGCCTTCGCGGGGTTGGCGTCGTCCATCCACTGGTTGTACTCTTCATCCATCGCGGGCACGACGGAACGGGAATAGTATGCGGTGCCGTCGTCGCGGATGATGATGTTGTTGTTTTTGCCGTCGTTATAGGTATTGTGCTTGGTGGTCGGGGTGGCGTAGAAGGATTCCACAATGCCCGTCAGCGGGTCCGTGGAGCCGAGGAACGTGAAGGGTATCATGCCCGGCTCGTTTTGAAGAATCGCGTCCCAATAGGCGATAATGCCGTTTTCATCGGTCACCGTAACGCCGTATTTGTCCGCCAGGTCTTTGCGGTAGTACAGGTAACCGCCGCCCGCATAGGTTTGCGAGAAGGGAATGCCGTAGATGTGGTATTTGCCGTCCGGGCCCACAAAGCTGTTCGCGTCCAGATAATCCTTGGCGAAAGCCGCTTTCAGGCCGGGATAATCGTCGCTGTTAAAGTAATCGTCCAGGCAGACCAGCTGCCCTTTCAGCGCCATTTCGTTCAGGCTCGGGCTCGTCCACTGCGCCGCGAAAACGCTGTCCATCGCTTCGCCGGAGGAGAGTTTGAGCGATACCTTCTGGCCGATGTCGTCAAAGCCGGTAAAGATGAAGTTCAGCGACGCGTCCAGCGTGGCGCCTGTTTCTTCTTCAAACTTTGCCAGCACCTGATCAAACCCGTTAGGATAGGTGGAGTTGGAAGGTACGATGATGGTGAGCGTGGAGTGCTCCGCGAGGGCCGTGCCGCACAACAGGCACAGCGCAAGCAGGATTGCCAGTATCTTTTTGGTCATGGTTGGGGCCTCCTTATTCTATTTTCACCGGACGTATCCGGCGATTATCCCTTGATGGAGCCGATCAGAATCCCTTTGATAAAGTACTTTTGCAGGAACGGGTATAACAGCACAATGGGCCCGATGGTCACCATGGCCGTGGCCATGCGCACGCCGATGGTCGGCAGCGTAACGTTGCCCATGGCGGCCAGCGCCTTGGCCCCCATGGAGGAAGTGAGAAAATCGACCTGCCGCTGCAGCTTCATAATCAGGTATTGCAGCGTAAAGAGCTTGCTGTCGTCGATGAAAAGGAGCACCTTGTACCACTCGTTCCAGAAGCCCATGGCGGCGAAAAGCCCGATGGTGGCGAAAATCGGCTTGGCGCAGGGCAAAATGATCTGGAAATAGATCTGCACATCGCTTGCCCCATCGATCTTGGCGGATTCGGCCATCGCTTCCGGCAGGGTCTGGAAGTAATTGCGCATCAGGAAGGTGTTGAAGGCGTTCAGCGCGCCGGGGATGATCAGCACCCACAGGCTGTCACGCATGCCGAGCACCCGGCTGATGAGGATGTAGTTGGCCACCAGACCGCCGTTGAACAGCATGGTGAAGTACAGGAACAGGCTGATGCCGCCGCGATACTTGAGCGACTTGACGGACAGGGGATAGGCGAGCATGCCCGTCAGCAGGAGCGTGAGCAGCGTGCCGCCGATGGTTGTGACAATGGTGACCAGATAGGCGTTTAGCACGGAATCTGTGCCGGTGAACACCATGCGGTAAGCGGTAAAATCCAGCTTCGGCACCCACAGGCTGTACCCTTCGCGCACCAGCACGTTCTCATTGGTGAGAGACGCGCACAGCGCCATCCACAGCGGCAGCAGGCACATCAGCGCGAAAAGCCCGGTCAGGAAATACGCGATGCCCACCAGCACCTTATCGCCGCTGCTCTTACGTAAAAGGGGAGAGATTGATTTATGCACGACTCCTGTTCACCTCCTCGCTTAAAATAACGCGGTTTCTTTGTCCAGCCTGCGCGCCGCCGTGTTGGTGACCAGCACCATGGCAAGGCCGAGCACCGACTGGAACAGCCCGACCGCGGCCGACATGCCGATGTCGTTGTTGGTGCGCAGGGCGCGGTACACATAGGTGTCGATAACGTCGGTCGTGGAGCGCAGCATGGCGTTGTCGCCCACCAGCGCGTAGATCATGCCGAAATCGCCGTTGAAGATGCTGCCCACCGAGAGAATGAGCATCATGACCACCGTGGGGCGCAGCATCGGCAGCGTAAGCCGGCAAATGCACTGCCAGCGGGATGCACCGTCGATTTTGGCGGCCTCATACATGTTCTGGTCAATGCCGGTAATGGCCGCCAGAAAGATGACCGTGCCGTAGCCGACGCCCTTCCACAGCCGCAGAAACACCAGTATGCCCGGCCATGCGGCCGCATCCTGATAAAAGCGCACTTTATTGCCGCCCAGCAGCAGAATGAGTTTATTGAGGATGCCGTCGTTGGTGCCCAGAAAGGCCAGCGCGAAGATGCTGACCACCGTCCAGGAAAGAAAGTTCGGCAGAAACATCAGGCTTTGCGATATCTTCTGGAGGGGCCGGATGGACAGCTCGTTAAGCAGCACGGCCATGGCGACCTGCATAAACAACCCCGTGGAAATGAACAGCGTGTTCAGGTAAAGCGTGTTGAACGTTACGGGAAGCCAATCCTCACTGGTGAAGAAGAACTCGAAATTGTTAAGGCCGACAAACTTCGACCCGAAGCCGAAGAAGCCGGAAATGGCGTTGTAATCCACAAACGCGAAATACAGCCCCGCCAGCGGCGCGTAATTAAACAGCAGGATAAACAGGATTCCCGGCAGGGCCATCAGGTACAGCCACCGGTTTTTCCTGAGCTCGTAACGCAACCCCGTTTTTTGCATGCGGTTCCCTCCCGTTACTGATAACCCGCCCATCGTACGGACGGGAGCCGTTGTTTGGCTTACGCTTCTTCCGCCGCGATAAAGCGGTCCACGACCAGTTGGCGGAATTCGGGCGAAAGCGTGGCGAAATATGCCGTAAAGCCCGTTACGCGCACAACCAGATCCGGGTAGAGCATCGGGTCCTTGTGAGCTTTCATCAGCTTCTCTTTATCCAGAACGTTCAGGTTGATCAGCGTTCCACCCTGCCGCATATGCGTTTTCAAAATCTGCTCCACCCGCTCGATGCCGCCTTCTTCCGCCGAAAGGCCGGGGTCGAACTCCAGCTGGAGGGGGCAGGTGTTGCCGTAGCCGGTTTGAATGGCCGCCACGCCCGTGGCCATGGCGGTCACGGCCCCGTCCTTGCGGAAGCCCGGGTTGGGGTTGGCGCCGTGGCTGACGGGCTTGCCCGCGTGCCGCCCGTTCGGCGTCGCGCCGACTTCCTTGCCGAAGGCGATAGTGCTCGACCAGCTGAACCAGCCCGGCACCAGCGAAACGCCCTCCGGCATGGGCTGCGCGGCGACCGTTTCCGCATACAGGTCGCTGACCCGCTTGGCCCAGCGGTCGCCGAGGGTGTTGCCGCCGCAGTAGCGCTGTGAGGTTTGCAGCATCAGGCGCATGCGTTCGCCCTCCACGCCTTCAAAATCGTTGCACAGCGCCCGGTACACGGTTTGAAAATCGCAGCGTTTCTCCTGTGCCACGCGCTGTTCCAGCGCGGCGAAGGAATCGGCAATCGTGCCTAGGCCCACGCCGTCTACCCCGATGGTTTTCAGCCGGGCGCAAACGCTGATGTCCTCGCCCTTTTCCAGCGTATCTTCCATCATCAGGTTCATCACCAGTTCCGGCATCACATACTGCTGTTTGGCCAGATGCAGCCGAATGCCGTCCGCCGTTACCGCCACCGCGCGTTTAAGGTGGCTTTGGAGCCGGGTAAACAGCTCCTCCAGCCCCGGTTCGGCGCTCTGCGCCATCATTTCGTCCAGCGCGAGGCGGAAGATTTTGGCGACGTTGATTTTTACACAGTCGTTCATCGGATACTCCACGCCGGGCACCGCCATCCAGTTGCAGCCCACCGCGATGCGCCGCGCCGCGTCCGCGTGCCGCACGCCCGGATTGCGCTCGTACTTCATCAGCCCCTCGGCGCAGGAAAAGCGCGGCCAGCCGTTGCGGTCGTTGAATATGTATTCCACCGCCTTGCGCAGGAAAACGGGGTCGATATGCTCGTGCATGCGCACGGTGAGGTTGGCGGAAGTGTTCAGCCGGTGCGCCGCGTCCAGCACCAGATAGGAAAGGGGATTGGTCATATCGTTGCCGTTTTCATCCGCGCCGGAAAGCTGGTGGTAATGCGTGTCGATCAGCAGCAGGTTCGCCAGAATGAAAACGGCTTTGTCGTCATCCAGCCGACCGCGCTCAATATCCTTCTGATAGTATGGGTAAAGCAGCACATCCAGGTTGCAGCCCGCGCCGTCGCGATCGTAAATGCGCGAAACCACGGAAAACCAGCTGATCCACTGGCAGGCCTCGTGAAAGGTTTCCGGCGGGGACAGCCGAACCGCCTGATTGACGTTGAGCATTTCCCGAAGGGTTACAAGCAGTTCCGGCCTCGTCTCCGTGCGCAACAGCCGCTTGATTTCGGTAATGTGCAGATCGATGAACGCGATCATCGCGCGGACGGTGATTTCCTCGGCAAGATAAAACTCCGCCTTGGCGGGATTGCGGCGGCGGCAGGCTTCGATTTTCTGCAGCAGGCCGCCGAAGCCCAGCCGCAGCCCGATGTGGTAATCGCAGGCGAAATGGGCGTCCGCGCCGATGCCGCAATTGATGCCGTACTTTTGCTGCTCGGGCTTCAAATCGTCGTACGGAAAGAGCTTTTCAAAACTCCCGTCGCGGTAGTAGGGCATCATATCCGCCCAGCGCCCGCACAGGATTTCCAGCGGATCGACATAAACGGGATGATTCTGCAGCATAGCCTGAAAATTGAGCGCGTTGCCGATGCCGCCGTAGAAAAACGGTTTGTCGGCGGTGGGGAGCGGCGTAAAGCGATAGCCTTCCGGCAGGGGAATGGTGCCGTAATCGTCGCTGTCCATGTAGCCGTTTTGGCGCTTCTTCTCCAGCGTATGTTGAATTTTCTTTTCACGCAGCAACGCGATTCGATCCTGATAGGTCATCATACGGCAATCCTCCCGGCAATGCGAACGTTTCGGCAGTATCGGCCGGCGACCATCGCCAGCTCGCTCATTCTTTCGGAACTGGGGGTTATAAAGCGCTCCTGCTTAAACTGCCCCTTGCTTAAGCCCAGCGGGTGATAGGGGAGCAACTCGTAATAGAGAAGCAACGGCAGCTTGCCCGCAAACTCCGCGATGGCGGCGATTTCGTCGTCCGTATCGTTCACGCCGCCGATGACGGGGGTACGCACGATCAGCGGGCGGTCGACGGCTTTAAGGTTTCGCAGGATGGTTTCGTTGCCCGCGCCGGTGTACCGCTTGTGCTCATCACAGTTCATCAGCTTCAAATCGGCCATCACAAGGTCGCAATCCGCCAACACGCTTGTTAGCGATTC
>JAQUXV010000039.1 GCA_028692205.1 Eubacteriales bacterium | reverse complement strand
ACATTGATAGCAACCCCGTATTCTGCCCGAAACCAAACGCGGTATGCGCCGTTACGGGCGGCGAGATAGAAAGGATGATCCCAATGGCCGACCGTCGCATATGGCATGCGGATGAAACCAACTCCGCTAAACGATACCTGATGGAATATCACGCGCTGGTGGAACGCCGAAACGCGCTGACAGAGGAACTGGAGCGCTTTCGGGAGGCTACGGTGCGGGCCACGGGGCGGCTGTCGCCCGCGAGGCCCTCGGGAAAACCGAACGGCAGCGGTGCGCGGGAGGATGCGATGCTCCGTGTAGTGGATGCGGAAGAAAGCCTGCGGCGGGTGATCGACCATCTTGGAGAAGCACTGACCGTAAGGCTTGCGCTGATTGAGCGCCTGGAGGACGAGCGCCAGAAAACGCTGCTGACGCTGCGCTACATCAACGGCATCGGGTGGGAGCAAATTGGGTACAGAATGCACTACGAACGTACGCAGGTGTTTGCCATCCACGCGGGGGCGCTGGAAGCGGTGCAGGCGCTGATGGAAGAAAGCGCCCTGCTTGCCCGGAGCACTTGCGCGCCGACCCGGCAACCGTGAGGCAATGGGTTTGCGGGGTAAAATGAGCGTGATTTTTTTGCGGCCGGGGTGTGGCGGCCGCCGGGGACTGACGCCCTGTCCTACGGAAGATTTGCGGCTGTCAGTCCACGATTGGTATATTATGGTTGTAACGATAAGGTTTTCGCTGTATAATAAGCAAGAATGTAGACGTAGGGTAAATGCATAGCAGTTTAAGGCGCGCCGTTTATTGCGCGCCCATAGTACGGCAGCCCGGTTTCCGGTACACGGAAAAACGGGAATTGTGATAAACAGGCAGGTGAATTTCATTGTCGGAAGCCACCCGTAGCGGGAAGCGCGTGGTAGGGGTATTGATCGGCGACGTAAGCGCCGATTTTACGTCGGAACTGATGGCCGGTATTAATGAAGCGGCGGACCGGGCAAACGTGCAGGCGCTCTACCTGATCGGGCTGCAGCGGTACACGCTGCGGGCGGAAGGTTCCGGCGCGCGTTCCAAGGCGATGAGTCACAATAGCGTGTATGATTATGCCCAGCTGCTCGGCGTGGATGCGTTTATTATTGCGTGCGGCTCTCTGACCGGTTTTTCCGGCCTGGGGCTGGAGCCGAAATTTCTGGAACGGTTTGCCGGAAAACCGTATGTGGTGCTGCAGGAGCGGGTTGCCCCGGGAAACCGAACCTATATTGTTGTAGATAACTACCAGAGCTTCAGCCGTTGTGTGGAGCACCTGATCGTTACGCACGGTTACCGGAAGATTGCGCTGGTGTCCGGGCCCGAAGGGCATACGGACGCGCGGGAGCGCAGGAACGCCTATCTGGATTGCATGAACCGGCACGGCCTGCCCGTTACGCCGGAGATGATTGCCGTCGGGGATTTTTCGGAATACGTGGACGATCTGGTGTCCCGGCTGATAGACAAGAACCCCGGGCTGGAAGCGATTGCGTTTGCCAATGACGAGATGGCGAAAGCGGGCTACCGCGAGTGCCACAGGCGCGGGTTGGTGGTGGGGCAGGACCTGGCAATAACCGGTTTTGATAATTTCCAGTCGGGCCGCGCTTTGGAGCCGCCGCTTACTTGTGTTTCGCAGGATACGTTCCGCATGGGGCAGCTTGCGCTGGAGCGCGCGACGGCGATGATGGACGGAAAACCCGTGCTTCCCATCGAAATGCGCACCGAGCTGGTGGTTCGGCAATCCTGCGGGTGCGCGCACAGTGTTTTTCGGTTCCCGGAAAACCGGGAAGCCCTTAGCGAAGAAGATTTTCTGACAGAGGTCGTAAACGCGATTATCAACGGATATGCCGGTTACTTTACGAGTGATAAAAAGCTGCATCATACGGAAGCGCTTCGTTTATGCCTCCAATATCTGCGCGAAGTGGCGCTGAACGAACCGGACAAACCGCTTGACCTGGATGGAATACTTGCCAGAATAAGCGATTATTTCGCTGAGTGCGATCAGCCTATGCTGTTGCTGAACCGCTGTCTGGAAGATTTTATCCGGCAGTTTATCAACCTTCCACATTTTTCGCAGTCGCTGGGGCGGTTTACCGCAGCCATCTCCTGCCTACAGCAGTATATCTACAGCCATGATACGGGCCTGCAGAGCACGCGGCTGGAAAATTACCGCTCCCAAACCGGGATTGTGCCGGAAATTATGCGCGGCCTTTTTAACGAAGAGGCGGAAGAAAAGGTATTCCGCTGCGTGGTGCAGCGGCTGCTGCATACCGGTATTGAAAACGTATACCTGTGCCGGTTGGAAAACCCAAGGCGTTGCGACGAGGCGGAACCTGTGCAGCAGCGGCTTCGGCTTGCGGCTTACGCCAGCCACGGCAGAATTGTTGCCTATTCGGGCGCGGATATGCCGGGTGTAAACGGAGAACACCCTTTTTTGGAGATGCCGGAGTTTCGTGAGCAACACGCCATGATGGCAATCAGCCTGTTTTCCGGCGAGCGGCAGTACGGCATTTTATGGTGCGACGCGGACAGCAGCAAAAGCGGGCTTCTGCACATGATCGGGATGCAGTTGGGAATGCTGATGGATTTTCTGAACCTTCGCGACAAGGAACGGATGATTTCCGAAGAGCTGGAGGACATTCGTGAGAAGAACGAAATTCTCAATTTCCTGTCGGAATATGATTCGCTATGCAAATTGCTGAACCGGCGCGGCTTCATTGAAAAGGCCATCCGCCGCAACCGTGAAAGCATCGGTCAAAAGGCCTGCTGCGTCTTTATGGATCTGGATTATCTAAAGCAGATCAACGATACGTTTGGCCATTCGGAAGGCGACATCGCTTTACAGGGCGTGAGCGATATTTTGAAACGGATTACAACGAGCGACGATCTGCTGGGCCGCATCGGCGGGGACGAATTCGTGGGTATGTTTTTAACCGACGATCCGGCGTTTGAAGAGCATTTCCTCGATAAACTGCATCGGGAATTTGAGCGATACAATGCGCAGGTTAAAAAACCGTATCGGCTGGAAATCTCTGTGGGAATGGCGTTCTTTATCTGTCGGCAGGGGCTGGAGGTAAGCGGCGTGCTGGCCGAGGCGGACAATCGTCTGTACGAGGCCAAACACCACCGCAAGCATACGAAGCTCCAGCGGAGATAACGCGCGCGGCGGGCAACCGGACGAGTTGCGGCGTCGGGCCCAAATAAATGCCCAAACCAATGCGCGATTGAACCGACTTATGCCAAATGGCATGCGCTGAGCGCCATCGGCATGGAACGATCGCGGCGCTTGAGGGGCTTCCCCCGCCGAGTAGCCGAACCCGGTGGCGGGTGGCTTGAAGCGAAAACCGCCAAGTTCTGCCGCGTTGATGATCAGCTGCCGGATGGCGAAAGGCAATGGGCATCAACGAAAAGAAGCGGCCATCGCCGCTTCTTCGTTTGTAAAAGACCCATGCGCTTCGGTGTTTGTGCCATAACGGGTGGCCACGTACGCTTGTGTATACTCTTGCCCGCACCCGGCTTGGCTTCGTGCAGCCGGGTTTTTTGATGCGGGCTAAGCTTATCAATTAGCAAGAGATTTGTCAGCGTTAAAAAGAAGTGGCTTTCGCCACTTCTTTTCTAAAAGCCTTCCGTTTTGCCACCCTGCCGCATCGGAGCGCGTGCCTGCGCGGATACGGCCGGATTGCACACAACAAAAACCTTATTGAATCAGTTGCTTATTCTGTCAAACCAGCTAACGGGCGGGTTGCGTGACGAAAGCCGCCTCTTTGCGTCCCGATACCGGTAAAACAGGGATTACAGTTCCTCGTTCAGCCGCTCGTATACCGGATCGATATCCAGCGTGGCAAAATAATCCCGCGGGGTTTCCGCGCGGCGGATGAGGGAGAAGCTGCCGTCCTCGCGGCGCAGCACCTCTTTGCAGCGCAGCTTGCCGTTGTAATTGTAGCCCATGCTCAACCCGTGCGCGCCTGTATCATGGATAACCAGAATATCGCCGATCTCGGCTTTCGGGAGTATGCGGTCCACGGCGAATTTATCGTTGTTTTCGCAAAGGCTGCCCGTAACATCCACCTTTTCGGTCTCGCCGGTCCGGCCGACGATGGTGATGTGGTGGTAAGCGCCGTACATGGCGGGGCGCATCAGGTCGCAGGCGGAGGCGTCCAGCCCCAGATAATGCTTGTAAATGCGCTTCTCGTGGGTGATATGGGTTACCAGCCAGCCGTGTGGGGCGGTCATATACCGGCCAAGTTCGGTTTTAATCGCCACGCCGGTCACGCCGTTTTGCGTAAGCACTTCATCGTAGGCTTTGCGAACGCCCTCGCCGATGGCTTCGATATCGGCCTGGGGTTCATCCGGACGATAGGGTACGCCGATGCCGCCCGAAAGATTGATAAACGCAAGCGTAAGGCCGGTTTCCGCCAGCAACTCGCGGCCCGTCTCAAACAACAGCTTTGCGAGCGCGGGGTAATAGCTGGGGTCGGTGGTGTTGCTGCTTAAAAACGCGTGCAGCCCGAAACGCTTGGTTCCGTAGCGCTTCAAAGTCGCCAGCGCTTCGCTGAGCTGCGGACGGGTCATGCCGTATTTGGCGTCGCCCGGATCGCCCATGATGGCGTTGCCGACGCGGAAATGCCCGCCCGGATTAAACCGCAGGCAAATCGTCTCGGGGATGCCGCCGTTGGCGCGCAAATCCTCAATGTGTGTAATATCGTCCAGGTTGACAATTGCGTCGATTTTCCGCGCAAAAGAAAATTCCTGCGCGGGCACGTCGTTGGCGCTGAACATAACGGCGTCGCCGGTAAAGCCGCAGGCTTCCGCCAGCCGAAGCTCCGTATAGCTTGCGCAGTCCAGCCCGCAGCCTTCCTGCCCGAGGATGCGCAAAATCTCCGGCGTGGGCAGCGCTTTTACCGCAAAATATTCCCGGAAACCGGGGTTCCAGGAAAAAGCCTGTTTTAACCGGCGCGCCGTGTTGCGGATTCCCGCCTCGTCGTACAGGTGAAAGGGGGTGGCGTACTGCTCGCAAGCCGTCTGAAAAACCGAGTCGCCCAGAGAAAAATTAGGCATGGTGGCGTAACCTCCTTGCGGACAACCGTCCGCGAGATAGTGGGAGTATAACATATTCGTGCGCCTTTGCAAAGCGCACGAAACAGGATTAATATCGACAGATTGTACTTTTTTATGGTTATGGCCGAAAGCGGCCGAATGTAAGGTTTTCCTCCGATATAGCCAAATGCGGGCGTTTGACGCTCGCATTTGCGCGGCAAGGATTTACAGGTTCAGGTCGATCAGCTTGGCGGTTACGCCTTCCAGCGCGTTCAGGTCGCCGGTAAGCTGTTCCACTTCCGCTTTCTCGCCGCAGGGCTGGAGAACGATCAGCCCGTCGTTGGCGCACACATCGCCGCCGGCTTCGTGCAGGCCCAGACGCGCGCGGATTTTGCAGCCGTTTTTGGTGAGCGCTTCCTGAAAACGCAGGGCATTGGCGGTACGGTTGTCCATCCGGACGCCGATTACATAGTAACAGGACATGGGTTACGCCTCCTTATATAGAACGATCATCTCAATTTGCGAATTCGCAGAACGCCCGGTCGCTTCGGCGACCGGAGAGACGGATCCGCTTTCGGCGCTCCGACGCGCCGTGGCAGATATGGGAACAACGGGTTGCCGTTTCGCCGACTGTATGTGGTTATTGTATCACACGGGCGGCGGGCTGGCAATGATTCGGGAAGACACTGTAGTTTCGCAGGCCGTTCCGTGTGCGCCGTTTTGGGTGACGCAACGCGAAACGTTGGGCTGGCCGGCATTGCGGCCAAGCAGCAAGGAAAGGTACGTCGAATATCCGTTTTCTGAACGGTTTCCGAATGCTTGTCGTTGCGACCGTTTCGGCGGCAGACATGGGAAAACCGGCCGGAATCAGAAGCCTCCTTGCCTGACTTGCGGCTTTTGTTCGTCGCCGTATGGAAAAGAGGCACAAAAAAGGCTACCGACTTCCTCTGGGAAAGCGGTAACCCTTGATAACACCCCTCGGATATGCCGATCCGGCGTCCGGGAACGAAGCGACCGGGAGCAGCGCACGCGGCTCCGACGCTTTATGGCTCCGGCGGCTGAAAACGCGGCGGAAACCGACTGCGCCGCCGGGCTCGGCCGCGCGGCGGCGCTCATCGAGACCCCGGGGAAGTACGCTCCAGTTGCGCTCAATACAGCTTCCGGCGAATGCGGGTCCCGCTTTCGCCTGCCGATTGGCCAACCAACCCGCGAACCGCCAACCGCGCCGTGAACGCGACCGGGTTGTGCGCTGCCGCGCCTGCTGCGCTGCTTCAAAAACGCACAGCCGTTATTGCGTGATAATGGGCTGCACCGGAAAGAGGTTTGCGTGATCGGAAAGGATGGTGCAAACGCTCGCCGATAAGTTGGCATAGTTATTGATCAGGTCGTCCGTTATGCTCAGCATGGTTCCCTGAATGCTGATTGCGCCCACGGGCTTTCCGTTCTTACCGCGGATAGCGGTTGCCACGCATTTCACGCCGAGCGTCTCTTCTTCGTGGTCCAGGGCGTAACCGCGCTTGCGGCTGATCGCAAGCTCTTCCAGCAGACGGTCGACGTCGGTGATGGTGTACGGGGTTTTTTTGCTCAGTCCCCATTGTTTGACGATGTTAAGCACTTCATCCTCATCCATGTAGGACAGCATGGCTTTGCCGCAGCCCGTGCAATGCATGGGCAGCAATTTGCCGGTAACGGAGTACTTTCCAAAGCGGCGGCTGTTGTAAACGGCATCCAGATAAAGCACCTGGCCTCCGCTATGGGTGGTAAGGTAGATGGTTTCCTTTGTTTTTACCAGTAAATCTTCCATAAAAGGGATCGCATACTGGATAATCGACATGGAAGAGCGCATGTTATACCCTAACAACAAGACTTTATAGCCGAGCTGATACCCCTGCGCGTTGGGCATGCGATAAAGATAGCCTTCGCTTTCAAGCGTTTTAAGCATGTTCAGGAGCGTGCTTTTGGGCATATCCAACCGCTGGGACAACTGCGTTAGGGTTAATACTTCCTGTGCCGGTGTAAACTGTTCCAGAATGTGGAATGCTTTGGTTACCGAATTAACGCGCCATTGTGCCTCGTTGCTTTGACTGTTCAAAATAAAGCCTCCGTTTGTTGTATGCGAATTCAGCATTGATATCATAGCAGCACAGCAATGCTGAACGATGGTGTAATAATATATCCTTTTTATTGATATGTCAATAGGGTAAAACATAGATAGAAAGCGGGTTTTTGCTGGTTATTCGTGGAATAGTAAGAAATTTTCGAAATATAATAAAAATTACTTGACTATCTGGTGGATATATGATATTTTTTGTATAAGTTCAGTAATACATAATAATGTTCAGCAATGCTGAATCAAAAAACAACAAGGAGTACAAGCGATGAAGAAATTGTTTGGCGTTATTACGGCGATGACCACCCCCTTCACTCAAGAGGGAGAAGTGGATGTGCAGGCGCTGGAACAGATGACGGAGTTTCTGATCCAAAGCGGTGTGAACTGCCTTTATCCCTGCGGGACGACGGGCGAAATGTTTTTGATGACCGAAAGCCAACGGAAACTGGTTGCGGAAACGGTGGTCAAAAAAGCGGCGGGCCGTGTGACCGTCTATATCCACACGGGCGCCATGTCGCCCGACGAAGTGGCCCGGCTGAGCCTGCATGCGTATGAAATCGGCGCGGACGGCGTGGGCATTGTTACGCCCACCTACTTCACGATGAACCAGCCGGCCATGGTGGAATACTACCGCGCGATATGCAAGCAGCTTCCCAAAGGCTTCCCGGTCTACGTATATGTTATCCCCATGCTGGCGGGCAACGATGTGGACGGAGAAACCATGCAAATGATCGCCGATGCCTGCAAGGATAACGTAATCGGCGTAAAATACTCCTTTGCCGATATGCGCCGCCTGACCGAGTACCTGCAGGTGAACGACGGCCATTTCTCCGCGGTCTTCGGGCCGGACGATTTGTTCCTGTCGGCGCTGAGCATCGGCGCGGACGGCACGGTATCCGGCTGCTCCGGCTGCATTCCCGAACCGTTTGTCGCCATCTACAGGGCCTATCAAAGCGGGGATTATGAAAAAGCGCGCGCTTTGCAGCTGCGCTGCTACAACATGGTGCGCGTGCTCAGGCGCGGCGCCGATATGTCCATCTTCAAAAACATACTGATCGATCGCGGCATACAGGGCGGGCATATGAAAAAACCGCTGCTGGATTTGAACGACCGGGAAGTGGGAAAGATACTTACGGAAATCCGCCCCTACTATCAGGGGTGGTAAACAAAACCGCCGCCCGGCGGGGGCGGCATAACGTCAGGATTCCAACCGGTTTGACCGGATGAGAATAAAATTAGAGGGAGGAACAATTATGAAAAAGGTCTTTGCCTTGGCACTCGCACTGATGATGATCTTTGCCTCAACCGCGTTGGCGGAGTATCCCGACAAACAAATCACGGTAGTCTGCCCCTACTCTCCCGGCGGCGCGTCCGACACGACTTCACGCATCTACGCCTCCATGCTGCAGGAAATCGCGGGCGTTCCGGTTATCGTGGACAACCGCACCGGCTCCAACGGCGCCGTGGGCCTGGCGTATGGCGCGCAGGCGGACCCGGACGGCTACACCATCACCTACATGCCTGTGGAATCCGTTATTGACAAATCCCTGGGCTATGGCGATGTAACCACGGACAACTTCCTCTTCGTCGGCCGTGCCATGACCATCCCGGCGGCCATCACCGTCCGCGCGGATGCCGAGTGGAACAGCTTTGAGGAGTTCCTGGCGTACGCTAAAGAGCATCCCGGCGATATCCGCGTGGGCAACTCCGGCGTAGGCTCCATCTGGCACATTGCCGCGGCTACGGTGGAAGATGTTTGCGATGTGCAGCTGACCAACATCCCCTACTCCGAAGGCGCCGCCGGCGCGATCGCGGGCCTGCTGGGCGGCGAAATTGAAGCCGTTGCCTGCTCGGCCGCCGAAGTTTCCAATTATGTGCAGGATGGGCAGCTGAAGTGCCTGGTTATCCTTGGCTCCAACCGCAGCACCGCGCCCAGCCTTACGGAAGTGCCTACGGCGGAAGAGCTCGGATACGCGATCAAGGTGGAAGGTTGGGGCGGTTTCGCTGTTCCTGCCGGCACCCCGGAAGACATCGTTGCTACGCTGGTTGATATGTCCGATAAGGCCATCAACTCGCAGGAAATGAAAGACCTGTTCGCCTCCAAAGGCTTTGAGCATGCGTACATGAACGGCGCTTCCGCCGATGAGTATGCCAAACAGCAGTTGGATTACTTCGCGGAGCTTGTGCCTTCGCTGGGGATTGCGCCGGCCAATTAACGCCGACTGGGCAAACGCGGAAAAAGAACCCTTTACCGCTGCCTTCGCAGAACACCGCTGCTTCGGGCAAAAAGCCCTGTAACAGCGTCCGCCGTTACAGGGCTTGCGCCCCCAAAGCATCGGGTTTCTGCTTCGACGGCTGTAAAGCGCTCCAATCAGCACTTCCCAAGCGTTACCCTTAGCCTGAGAACGCCGCACTGCAATCGGCATCTGCGGTGCGGCGTTCCTGGCTTTTGAAAAAAGCCGAGGAGTTCCGCGCCGTAGAAAGGACCATGTATGAAAAAGAGCAATACAATCCCAGGCATTGTTACCACTGCATTTGGACTCTTTGTGCTTATTTTAATCCTGACCGGTAAAAACATGGCACTGCTGGGAACCAAGGAAACAGGGTATATTCCGGGTCAAGGGTTTTTCCCTCTGGTTTGCGCCGTACTGCTGCTGATCTTTGGAACGATCCTGACCATTCGCGGCATACGGGAAGGTAAAGTTGCGTCGGACGGCGGTTCGACGCCTGAAAGCAAAGAAAATTTGAAAAGTCTTCTTCTGGTTGGTGGCGGTTTAATAGCCGTCTTAGCGGCGTGGAAAATAACCAATCAGTTTCTTGCGTGCGTATTCTGTTATTCCGTCTTCTTAAACAGAGTCTTTAAGCGCTCCTGGTTGTTTACGGCTATATTCTCCCTGTGTATTGTCGGTTTGATTTACTTTATGTTTATGCGTGGTTTCAGCGCCACCTTCAAAATTTAAAAAGGAGCTGCAAAAATGTCACTTCAGTTATTGGGAAATGCATTCGTAACGCTGATGCAGCCCTCCGTTTTGCTGTATCTTATGGCGGGCGTGCTGCTGGGCGTAATTATCGGCGCGCTGCCGGGCCTTTCGGCCACGATGGGAATTGCCCTGATTACCCCGATTACTTTCTGGCTGCCCAAGGTGGACGGCTTCGCCATGATGATGGGCCTCTGGAACTCCGCGATATTCGCGGGCGGCATTACCGCCATACTGATCAACACGCCGGGCACGCCGGCTTCCATTACCCAAAGCTTTGACGGCTATCCCCTTTATAAAAGGGGCCAGGGCGGTTTGGCGCTGGGCATCAACACCATATTTTCCTTCATCGGCGGCATGATCAGCATTATCATGCTGATTCTGGTGGCAAAACCCATCGCGGATTTTACCATCAAATTCGGCTCGGCCGAATACTTTATGATCGCGCTGTTCGGCCTCTCCATGATGGTGGCGGTATCGGGCGGCGATATTCTGAAGGGCCTTATTTTAGGAATGGTCGGCGTTTTAATGTCTACCATCGGCATCGACCCGCTGAACGGAACCATGCGGTTCACGTTCGGTTCCACCAATCTGTCGGCGGGCATTGATTTTATCCCTGTTATGATCGGCCTGTTCGGCACTGCCGAGATTTTCTACCAGATCTATTCCCGCAACAGGCAACAGGAAGCGGACGAGCAATATCAGCGCAAGCATAATCTGGCGTTGGGCAGAATGCTGCCCACCCGCAAGGAAATGGCGCGGCTAACGCCCCGTTCCATCATTGTCAGCCTCGTTGCCACCATCATCGGGGCCATTCCGGCAGCGGGCGGAGATATTTCCGCGGTCATCTGCTGGGGCAATTCCAAAAAGTTCAGCAAAGAGGGCGACAAATACGGCGACGGCTCCATCGAGGGGCTGGCGGTGTCCTCGGCGGCCAACAACGGCGTTATCGGCGGCGCGATGACCACCATGCTTACGCTGGGCCTGCCCGGTGACTCGGTGACGGCCATCCTGCTGGGCTCGCTGACTATGTACGGCCTGCAGCCCGGTTACGCAATGTTTACGACGAACGCGGACTTTACGGCGCAAATTATGCTGCTGATGATTCTGGCCAACCTTGCCTTCCTCATCATCGGTCTGGTTACGGCCAAGGCAACGGCCAAAGCGCTGAACATCTCGCAGCCCACGGTATGGGCGGCGGTCTGCGTGCTGTGCATCGTCGGGTCCTACTGCATCAACAACCGTTTCAGCGATGTGCTCGTGATGCTCGTGATGGGCGTGCTTGGGTTCCTGTTCAGGGTTTACAAATTCCCCACCGGCCCGCTGGTGCTGGGCCTGCTGCTTGGCGGAACCATGGAAAAGAACCTGCGGCGCACCCTCGCCATTTCGCGGGGCGATTGGTCGTACTTCTTCACGCGGCCCCGCTCGCTGGTGATCTTCCTTCTCGTTGTGGTTACCTTCGCGCTTCCCTACATTATGAAGGCCGTTAAAAAGCATAAGCAGAAAAAACAACAAACCCTATAGGAGGGATAAGGTATGCAGGTTGCGGATCAAATACAGACATACGGCATTGTCCCTGTCATCAGCATTCCGGATGTGGCGCTGGCGGAGCCGCTGGCGTTGGCTCTCCGCAATGGCGGACTGCCGCTGATTGAAGTTACCCTGCGTTCCGATGCGGCGCTGGAAAGCATCCGGGCCATTAAAATCGCGTATCCGGATATGCTGGTGGGCGCGGGCACCGTGCTTTCCATCCAACAGGTGGACGCGGCCATGGAAGCGGGCGTGGACTTTGTTGTTTCGCCGGGGCTGAACCCAAGCGTTGTAAAGCACTGCCAGGCAAAAAATATGCCGGTCTTCCCCGGCTGCGCAACACCGTCCGAAATTGAAACGGCGCTGAGCCTCGGGCTTAAGGTGCTTAAGTTTTTCCCCGCGGAGAAAATGGGCGGTATGGGGATGGTTCGCGAGCTGTGCGGCCCCTACAGAAACGTAAAGCTGATCGCGACCAGCGGCATGACCCTGCAAAACCTGCCGGAGTACCTGAGCGACGACCATATCGTCGCGATCGGCGGCAGCTTTATGGCACCGACGGCGCTGGTGAAGGAGCGTGCGTTTTCCGCGATTACGGCGCTATGCAAACAGGCGGTGCGGCAGTCCATGGGCTTTATGTTAAAGCATGTGGGCGTCAACACCGCGGGCGCGGAGGAGGCGGAAACCATGGCGAGGCAGTTTGCGGAGATTTTCGCGCTGCCCTATCTGGCGGGCGGACGTTCGGACTTCAGCGGAACAATCACCGAATTCTGCAAGGTTCGATTCCCCGGCGCCGCGGGCCACATCGGCATTGGCACTTACAATGTTGCCCGCGCAAAGGCCTATCTGGAAGCCAAGGGTGTTGCTTTCCGCGACGAGTTTATGCATACGGATGCAAACGGGACGCCGGATTGCGTGTATCTGGCGCAGGAATTTGCGGGCTTTGCCGTACACATTGTGAAACGGTAGGATGGAGGGATAACCATGAAAAAGATTCTCAATAACCCGGAGCAGTACACCGACGATATGCTGAAGGGCATTTACCGTACGCACCCCAGGGATGTAAAGTACGTCAACAACGATCTCCGCTGCTATGTCAGCAGCAATCCCGTGGAGGGAAAGGTGGGCATCGTTACCGGCGGCGGCACGGGGCATCTGCCTCTGTTTTTGGGGTATGTGGGCAAGAACCTGCTGGACGGGTGCGCGGTGGGCGGCGTATTTCAATCCCCCTCGGCGGAGCAGATTTTTGAAATCACCAAGGCGGTGAACCAGGGCGCGGGCGTATTGTACCTGTACGGCAATTATACCGG
>JAQUXV010000443.1 GCA_028692205.1 Eubacteriales bacterium | reverse complement strand
TCACCTTCAGCTTCACCTTCAGCACGCCGGGCACCCACGCGTACGCGCCGCCCGCCGCCATGGCCGCCAGCAGCGAGCAGATGACGACCAGCCAGCCGGGCAGCCCGTTCATCCGCGCGCCGACCACTGCCGCCGCAAGACCGCCCAGAAACAGCTGGCCTTCGCCGCCGACGTTAAAGATGCCCGCCTTGGCCGCGAGGCTCATGGCAAGGCCGGTCAAACACAGGGTTACGGTTTTCGCCAGCGTGTTGCCTACGGCGCGGGGCTTGCCCAGCGCGCCTTTGAACATGGCTGCGTAGCAGGTGATGGGGTCGTACCCGCACAGCAGCATGATGCCCGCGCCCACCAGAAACGCCAGCGCCACCGCGAGAAATAACGAAATCAGGTACTGTGTAGTTAACTTTTGCTTGGGTTTCAGGGCGATCAGCGCGCGGATGCTCTGTAGAAAATTCATGCTTTCCGCGCCTCCTTCTGCCGGCCGCCGGTCATATAGTAGCCGATTTCCTGCTTGTCGATTTCGCCGGCGTCGAACCGGCCCGTGATTTGCCCTTCGTAGATGGTTACCAGCCGGTCGGAGAGGCGGAAAAGCTCGTCCAGATCGGCGCTTACCAACAGGATGGCGCAGCCTGCGTTTCGCTTTTCAAGTATCTTTTCATGGATGAATTCGATGGCGCCGATGTCCACGCCGCGCGTCGGCTGGCTGATGACCAGCACGGGCGAATCGAAGCTGAACTCGCGGGCAAGTATGGCCTTTTGCATGTTGCCGCCGCTCAGCGACCCCATGGGAAGCTCCAGCCCGCCGGAACGGATATCGAACTCTGCTGCCAGCTTCTCGCCATAGCTGCGGGCGTTGCGCTTGCGGTAATGGACGCCGAACAGGCTGAACTCCGGCAGGCGCTGTTTGCCAACCAGTAGGTTTTCCGTTACGGTGGCCTGCTCGCTTAAGCCGGTGCGAAGGCGATCCTCCGGAATCCAGCTTACGCCCATCGCGCGGATGGCGCGGGGGCCTTTACGGCTGATGTTTTTACCGTTCAGGGTTACGCTGCCGCCGGTTTGCGGCCGCATGCCCATAATACACTCCGTAAGCTCCGTCTGCCCGTTGCCTTCCACCCCGCAAACGCCGACGATCTCGCCCGCGTGCACGGTGATGCTGATGTCCTTTACGGCGGGAAGGCCGCGGTCATCCCGCGCGGCGAGGCCCTGTACCACCAGCACCTCCCGCGTGCCCGGCTCGCCCTCGCGAAGCTCGTCGAAGATCACGTCGCGCCCCACCATCATGGCGGCCAGCGCGCGCTCGTCGGTTTCGGCGGTGTTCATCACGCCCAGCAGCTTGCCGCGGCGCATCACGCCCACGCGGTCGCTCAACTGCATTACCTCGCCCAGCTTATGGGTGATCAGGATGACCGTCATCCCTTTTTCCGCGACGATTCTGCGGATGACGTCGAAAAGCTCGTCCGTCTCATGCGGGGTCAGCACGGCGGTTGGTTCGTCCAGGATCAGCACATCCGCGCCGCGGTGCAGCGCTTTGAGGATTTCCACGCGCTGCTGCAGGCCCACGCTCAGCTCGCCCACGGTATCGCCGGGGTTCAGCGGCAGGCCGAACCGCTCGCAAAGCGCGATTACATCGGCGTTGACCTGTTTTTGGTTATAAAAAACGCCGCGCTTCTTCGGCTCTCTGCCCAGCGCGATGTTCTGTGCCACGGTAAAGCTGGGCACCAGCTTAAAATGCTGGTGTACCATGCCCACGCCCATCGCCATGGCGCGAAGGGGATCGTGGTGGGCGCCGGTTTTTTCACCTTTGATGTAGATGTTCCCGAGCGTGGGGGTTTTGAGACCGTAGAGCAGGTTCATCAGTGTGGATTTGCCCGCGCCGTTCTCGCCGACCAGCGCGAACACTTCGCCCTGACGAATGTCAAGGTTTACGTCGTCGTTGGCGAGTGCGCCGGGAAACTGCATGGTTACATGCTCAAAACGCACGATGGGCTCGCTCCGGCTCATGCTCACACCTCGTTCCAGCCTTTGCACACGTCGATCCATTCTACGGCGTTGCTTGCGGTTTGCAGTTCGTTAGGGGTGAGGCGCACGGCGCTGTGATCGTCGCCCGCGGCGGGATAGACGATGTTGAACCGGCGCAGGGACACATCCAGATAAACGGGCGCGTCCACGCCGAAGGGGCACACGCCACCCACGCGGAGGCCCAGCCTGCTTTCTACTTCGTCATAGGAGAGCATGGCGGCTTTTTTGTGGAACAGCGCTTTGTATTTGGCGTTGTCGATCTTTGCGTCTCCGGCGGTGACGATCAGCAGCGGACCGTCGTCGATCTTAAAGGAAAGGGTTTTGGCGATCTGGGCCGGTTGGCAGCCGACGCATCCGGCGGCGAGTTCCACGGTCGCGCTGCTGTCCTCAAAGGTCATAATCCTGTCGGCCAACCCGTATCCGGCCAGGTAGGGCGTTACGGTTTCCACGGACATGAGGCCATTCCTCTTTTCTGTGTCGTTTGGTGTACATTATACTGAAATGAAGCGGGGAAAGCAACTGAGCGATGGCTGAAACGTTTCTGAGCAGGGACATCAAAACAGGCGGATGAATTGGCTTGACGGACCTGTTTATGGATGCTACACTTTGCTTATTATTCATCTATTGTTCTATGTGAATGTATAAATTGATTTTACGAGGAGAAGAACTAATGAATATCGATCCGGATACCCAAACAGAAAAGGACGATACACAACCGGTCTTCTGGAAAATGAGCCATGGAAGCAATGTGTTCAGCGCCGAAGAAAGAGAGAACTTCTTACAGAAAAAATGGATTGCCATGGATATAG
>JAQUXV010000442.1 GCA_028692205.1 Eubacteriales bacterium | reverse complement strand
CGTTCATTTAAGGAGAACATGCTGATTTCCATGGCGAGAGAAAACCGTGGATATCATTATGGAATGCCGAAAGGCAGATTAAAAAGGCGAAAGCCAGAAGGAGTATCCAACATGAAGAAGGGGTTCTTTGCAACAGTTGCTATGGTTCTGACCGCGTGCATGCTGCTCGGTTGCTGCATGACCGCTGCGGTCGCCGAGGATTCCACAACGTGGCATCTTGGCATCTGCATCCATTCTATGAACAATGAGTATTGGGCTCAGGAAGCTGCCGGCGCGCAGTTGTTCGCCAGCCAGCACGACGACATTGAGGCCGAAGTGCTTACCTGCGACAGCGACGACAACAAACAGCTTCAGGGCATGAAAGACTTCATCGCCAAGTACGGCGACAAAGCGATTTTCGTCGTTGACCCGTCTTCTACGGCCAACACCGTTAACATCGCTGAGCTTTGCGAGGAGTCCGGCAACTACGTAACCATCCTTGCGCACCGCGAGGAAGGCCTCTTCCCCTCCGACTTCCAGTATTTCGTCGCCAGCCTGCAGCTGTCCGACTATGACAACGGCTACAAAACGGCTGTTGCACTGTTTGAATCCATCGGCGGCAAAGGCCAGGTTGCGGAGCTTCAGGGCAAACTGGGCGACGACAGCGCCGTGAACCGTCATAAGGGCTTTGAGGCTGCTGCTGCGCAGTATCCGGACATCGAAGTTGTGGATTCTCAGACCGCCAGCTGGGATCAGGCGCAGGCCATGACCCTGACCGAGAACTGGATTGTTAAGTATCCGGAAATCGCGGCTGTGTACGCTTCCAACGATACCATGGCTCTGGGCGCGATCGAGGCCCTGACCACCGTTGGCAAGAACGGCACCGTGAAGGTTTGCGGCTGCGACGGCACCGAGGCCGCCCTCAATGCGGTTCTCAGCGGCGATATGCTCTGCACCATCGCAAACGACGGTTACAACATCTGCGGCTACGGCGCTGCTTATTCCTACTACGCCGCCACCGGCGTTCTGGACCTGAGCACGATGGAAGGTGCGAACCGCCTTATCTACTGCAAGACCACGTTTGTGGACAGCAGCAACGTTGCGGACATCATCGACAAGTTCATCGTCAAGGGCAACCCCGGTTATGATTACTCCGACCTCGCAGCTTGCATCGACAGCTATCAGGTAGTCGAATAATCAACCAACGGAATCTGAATATCCTATCGGATGGGTGTGAGCTTACTTCGGTGGGCTCACACCCATCGTGCTTCCGGAAAGAACCCCCCGCAATCCTTCAGAGGCAGGCGCTGATTGCGTTCGAAAAACAATTCGTTTCCACAAAACGAGGAGGATGGACCACCTATGAACAAAAAAAAGTTGGAATATCTGCAGCATTCCACCGTGGCGCAGCAGTTTGCCTATAAGGTCAAGGAAGATACGAAGAACGACAGAATCCGCAGATATGCTCCGATCATTCTTCTGATCGTAATGACGGCGGTCGGCGGAGTGTTCCAAAGCGACTTTTTCAGTTGGGCCAACATCGTCAACATCATGTATCAGATGTCGATTCCGTTGGTGATTTCGGTTGGCTTAACCTATGTGCTTTTGCTGGGCAGCATCGATTTATCCATCGAAGGCGTCATGGGTTTTGCCGGATCATTCGCCGCCTATCTGGTTCTCAACAATACCAACAATAATAACCTTGGCCTTTTAGGTTTACTGATCGTTGTGGTCATTTCAACGCTGGTCGGCGGTCTGACCGGCTATTTGCATGTTAAGGCGCGCATCGCGTCGTTTATCGTATCCTATGCCATGGGCAGCATCATGACGGGCGTCGCGGTGCTGATGTACCAGGGCACGCCCATTCAGGTTACCTATCCCCTGTTTGCGACGCTTTCCAAAGGAAAGTTTCTGGAAATTCCGTATATTACGATCATCGCTTTCGCCATCTTCCTGATCGGCGCGGTGATCTTGAATTATACCGCGTTTGGGCGCTCGGTATTCGCTATCGGCGACAACGAGGTCGCTGCCCGTTCCACCGGCATCAACGTCAACCTTGTCAAAATCAAAGTATTCATGCTTTGCGCATGCACCTCCAGCCTTGCCGGCATTCTGCAGTGTGTACGCCTGAAGCTGGGCCAATCCAGCATCGGCACGGACCAAATGTTCCCGGTCGTTACGGCCATCGTGGTCGGCGGCGGCTCGCTGTACGGTGGTAAAGGCGGCTCTTTGCAGGCCTTTGTCGGCGTGCTGATCTATACGGAGCTTGCCAACTGGCTGACCATGATGGGCGTCGATCCCTATTTCAAGAAAGTAATCCAGGGTATCATCATCATCATTGCCGTGGCGCTGACCATTGAGCGTAACCGCAAGACGATTGCCAAGTAATCGGGGAGGATGAACATGAACGAAATTTTATTCGAAACGCACGGGCTTGGAAAAACGTACGGTTCCAACAATGTACTGCGTAATATCGACATGGCGCTGCACAGCGGCGAAGTTGTCGGCCTGATTGGTGAAAACGGCGCGGGTAAATCAACCCTGATGAAACTGATCTGCGGCGTGGAGCGGCCTACAGCGGGCACCATGATGCTTCGCGGCAATCCGTATCAGTGCGGAACCATTTTGGAAGCCAATCGCATGGGCATCGGCATGGTGTTTCAGGAGCAGTCCATGGTCGGCGCGCTGACCGTGGCGCAGAACATCTTTCTGGGTCGTGAGAAGAGTTACAGCAAATACGGGCTGATCGACTGGACGCGTATGAACCGCGACGCCCGCAAAGCATTGCAGGAAATTGACGTAAACGACATCGACCCGGGTAAAAAGGCGGCCGATCTGGATTTCGC
>JAQUXV010000441.1 GCA_028692205.1 Eubacteriales bacterium | reverse complement strand
TCATATCATAGGTTCCGGCCATCCACTCGGCCCCGCGCTGGCTTAACCCTACGCCGTGACCGTAGCGCCTCGACTCAATAATGAAAGAACCCGTTTGTTCCGAAACGCTGACCATTTCGTTATCGTCACTGTTGATCCCCAACGAGAGCGTTTTAATCGCATCCGGAAAGATCGGAATATCAACGGTTACATCCGTCGCTACCTGCTCAAAAGGCCTGTAGGTCGGAGTCGGCGTGGCATTGTCTGCCAAAGTCTTCTCCGATAAGGCCGTCGGCGTGGGCGTGGGGGTTGGTGCGGGCGTTTCGTCAGGGTCTTTCGTGTACAAGCTCACTTCTTCGTCATCCGCTTCCCAGCGTTTTTCGGGGGTAGCGGTCGGCGTCGGCGTTGCCGTTGGAGTTTCGGCGATTTCTGTGGTGGAAAGGTTACGGGTGCGGCCGGAGTAATCCAGCGTTACATGCAGCATGGTATACAGCCGCGACGGTTCCGAATACCGCGGAGTGTCCACCCATACCGCCGAAATTTTATCCACGCGCAGGTTTTCCGGCGAGGGATCATAGCCCGCTTCGGTAAGCGAATCGGCGAGGTATTCGCATAGTAACAGCCTGAATACATAGGGCATCTGCCGAACCTCGTCGGCTGTTTTCGGCAGCACGATGCTCTGCACTTTGCTTTGCGGGTTTTCCAGATCGTAAGGGTCGTCCCGCATATCCAAATAGCCCATATCGGCGCTGGTTCGCCATACATGCTCGGCCAGCTCCGTCTGCCCGCCGTTGCTGGCGCTGTAATAACAGGTGACCAGCGAGTTTCGATAAAACCCGCAGATACCCTGCGTTTCTTCCACCGCTTTTTCCGTTTGTGTATAAATAGCCCGGCGACCGCGATATACCTGATCGTTGGTGTTATCCACCAGATCGTATTCGTTTTTAGCGCTGGCCAGCGCCTTGCTGATCGCGTAGGTTCGCACAGCCACCGCCTGCGCCTTAAGCGCTTCCAGCGGATAGGTATCGCTCATCTCGTAGGGGACGACGCCTTTTACATAATCCTCCACGCCGATGGTCAGGCGTAGCCGAAGCTTTCCATCCACAACGGCGATGTTCAAATCGCCCTCGTAAATGGCGGGATTGTTGGCAAATACGATGCCGTTGAGCGTGTCCGGCTCCACAGGATGGCGCAGAAGCGTCAGCTCCGTATCCGCGTCAACGCTGATATCCATATAATATAGATACAGTTTTTCGTTCTTCATGATTACGGTAATGTCGGTACCCCGCCCGAACATTACGGTCGTATCGCCCAGTTCCGCGCTGTAGGCGCCGTTCAGCGTCATATCCAACCGTTCGAAATCACTGAAACGGGTCAGTAAAATACGCAGCAACGGAGGCTCGGCAAAATCCGCAGCCGGGATTCCGTCATTCTCGGCCAGCGCGCCGAACGCCAATGAGCACAGCATCAGCAGCGCGATGAGGTACGCGCAGAAGCGACGGATTATAGCTAATCTCATCGTCTGTCTCCCTTCCAAGGGCTCCGCCCGATTTGGGTATGCCCGCAGGCCCGCCTGCGTATGCGACTCGATAGTATACTTTGTACATCGTACCACGCATCCCATATGCTTGCAACAACCGGGGGTTATTTGTAACATATAACACAGGCTCGGTTATTGCCTCGCAACGGTAGCGCGACCGTGTATGCGACGGGCGGGTCTTTTATGGCCGTCTCGATCTCCGCGGGGTCTCTGCGGCACATGCCCGATTGATCAATCGTATCGCAGCGTGCCCGCCAGTTTCACCATCGCTTCCGCGTTCAGCACGCGGAAGCCGCCTTCCCGGCGGTCAATGTAACCTTCATCCTCAAAGGAGCGAAGGGTGCGCAGCACATGCCGGTAACTGGCGCCCATCAGCTCGCTGATACGCGTCACATGCAAACGGGCGTCGTCCCCCTGCGTATACAACAGATAGGCGGCCAGCCGCGACGCCAGAGGATACAGCCTGTCCTGCGCGGCAAGGCGGGAAGAACGCTCCAGTTTACACGCGACGACACGGCTCAGGTAGCGCAGCATCGCCGCATCCACAAGCAGCTTTTCCCGCTCCGTATCCAGCGGAATCCGAAGCATCGCCCCCTTTGTGGAGGCCCGTACGCTGCCCGTAAACACCGGGTATTCCATCAACAGCTCCACCTCGCCGACCGTTTGCACCCCGCGATACTCGGTCAGCAGCGCCGTGCGGCCGTTATCCATCGCGTTATATACCGTCGCGCACCCCTCCACCAGAAAACACAGGTGTGTCAGCGGGTCGCCTGCCGCGGCAAGAACTTCGCCTGCGGTAAAACGGCTTGCCGATACGGCATACCCTTCCAACGGCGGAAGCTCCGCCGCGTATTTCTTAATCAGCGTTCGGGTCAGCACATCCATCTTTCAGCCTCTTTTCTGCAGAAAATAGGACATATGTCATCACTTGCAGCGTAAAAACCTGTTATGCTTGCCGTGGTGCGTAGCATTGCGCAGAGCAGGAACGCTTTGCATTTCTTTGTACCGCACCGTATCGCCATACAGGGGGGAGCATCCATGCTCGAATTGCTTGCCGTTCTCAGCGGGGTTCTGAGCGCGATTACCGTTGCGCAAAACGGCGATCTGGCGCTCTATCTGGGCAACACCCGTTCAACGGTCGTGGTACACGCGGTCGGACTGGTCACGATCTTGCTGTTTTTACTGTTCCGACGCGAAAAGCCCCGTTGGGATCGCGCCACGCCCTGGTACGGGTATTTCGGCGGTATAATGGGTGTTCTGACCGTGCTTGGCTGTAACGCGCGTTTCGCCGCTCTGGGCGTATCGGTATCCGTTGCGTT
>JAQUXV010000440.1 GCA_028692205.1 Eubacteriales bacterium | reverse complement strand
CCGATGTATAAAACGCTGAACATGACCGTGAACGGCAGCGAGGTCAGCATCCCCGTGGACGAGCGGGAAAGCCTGCTGGATGCGCTGCGCAACCGGCTGGGGCTGACAAGCGTCAAAAAAGGCTGCGAAGTTGGCGAGTGCGGCGCGTGTACGGTGCTGGTGGACGGCGAGGCCGTGGACAGCTGTATCTATCTGGCGCTGTGGGCGGAAGGCCGCCATGTGATGACCGTGGAGGGCCTTAAAAGCCCCACGGGCGAGCTGGACCCCATCCAGCAGGCTTTTATCGATGAGGCGGCCACACAGTGCGGTTTTTGCACGCCGGGGCTCATTATGAGCGCGGTGGAAATTGTGGGCACGGGCAAGCACTACAGCCGCGAAGAGCTGCGCAAGCTTATTTCCGGCCATCTGTGCCGCTGTACGGGTTACGAGAGCATTTTGAACGCGCTGGAGCGCGTGGTGGACGAGACGTACCGCCATGTGGGCAAGGCGGAGGAAGCGCCGGAGCAAAAGCACATTCAGCCCTGAAAAACCAAAAATCGGGAAAACGGGAGGCAAACACATGCAACCGATCCAGTGGACAGCCAACCATATGCCGAAATCGGAGGACAGGCATCTGTCCATTATGAGCCTTGATCATGTAGAGCGGGCGTACCGCTACCACTGCAGTTTTCCGCAATACAGCGTAACGCCGCTTGCGAACCTGGTGGGCATGGCGAAAACCCTCGGCCTGGGCGCCCTGTGCGTAAAGGACGAGAGCTACCGCTTCGGCCTGAACGCCTTCAAGGTGCTGGGCGGCTCCTTTGCCATGGGCTGCTATATTGCCGATCAGCTGGGGCGGGACGTGGGAGAAACCGATTATGCCTACCTCACCTCCGATGCGCTGGCTAAGGAGTTTGGGCAGGCCACCTTTTTCACCGCGACCGACGGCAACCACGGCCGCGGCGTGGCATGGGCGGCGAAACAGCTGCACCAGAAAGCTGTGGTACACATGCCCAAGGGCAGCGTGCAGGTGCGCTACGACAATATTGCCAAAGAAGGCGCACAGGTAACCATTGAAGAAATGAATTACGACGATTGTGTCCGCCTTGCCGCCAAAGAGGCGGGGGAAACCCCGCACGGCGTGGTGGTGCAGGATACCGCGTGGGACGGCTATGAGGATATTCCCAGCCACATCATGCAGGGGTACGGCACCATGGTGCGTGAAGCGGCCGACCAGTTTGTGACCGCCGTGGGCGCGCCGCCGACGCATGTGTTCATTCAGGCGGGCGTGGGTTCACTGGCGGGCGCGGTGCAGGGTTATCTGCAAAACCGGTTTGCCGACCATCCGCCGGTGGTGACGATTGTGGAAGCTTCAGCGGCGGATTGCATCTATCGCGGCGCGGCGGCGGGCGACGGGCTGCCCCGCGTGGTGACGGGCGACATGGAAACCATGATGGCGGGGCTGGCCTGCGGCGAGCCCAACACGCTTGCGTGGGATATTCTCCGCAACCATTCCGCGTTTTTCCTGAGCTGCCCGGACTGGGTAAGCGCGCGCGGCATGCGGATGCTGGGCGCGCCCGTGAAGGGCGACCCGCAGGTGATCAGCGGGGAAAGTGGCGCGGTCGGCATGGGCGTGGTGAGCGCGATCCTGACCGATCCGGCTTACGCGGAGCTGAAAGCCGGGCTTGGGCTGAACGCCGATTCCCGGGTGCTGCTGTTCTCCACCGAAGGGGACACCGACCCGGTGAACTACCGGAAAATCGTCTGGGACGGCGCGGTGCCGTCGATCTGACCGTCTGCCGGCGGCAAGGTTGCCGACGGCGGTGCTTTCGGGGCTGCAATACACCAGTTTGAAGGAGTGTTTCATATGGATTTTGAACAGGTTAAGGTTGCCGCGCAGGGGTACGAAAAGGCGATGACCGCCTTTCTGCGCGATTTGATCGCCGTTCCCGGCGAAAGCTGCCACGAGGAAGGGCACATCCGCCGTATCGAGCAGGAAATGAAGGCCGTGGGTTTCGACTCTGTGCAGGTCGACCCGATGGGCAACGTGCTGGGCACGATGGGCACGGGCGAAAAGCTGATCGCCTTTGACGCGCACATCGACAACGTGGGCGTGGGCAACCGCGACAACTGGGAGTTTGACCCCTTCGAAGGCTACGAGAACGACGAGGAGATCGGCGGCCGCGGCGCGAGCGACCAGCTCGGCGGCATCGTGAGCGCGGTTTACGGCGCGAAGGTGATGAAGGATCTTGGCCTGCTTTCGGACAAGTATCGCGTGCTGGTTACCGGCACCGTGCAGGAAGAGGATTGCGACGGCCTGTGCTGGCAGTACATCATCAACGAGGACAAGGTAAAGCCGGAGTTTGTGGTGATTACCGAGCCGACCGACGGCAACATCTACCGCGGTCAGCGCGGCCGTATGGAAATCCGTGTGGAAGTAAAGGGCGTCAGCTGCCACGGCTCCGCGCCGGAGCGCGGCAAGAACGCCATTTACATGATGGCTGATATTCTGCAGGAGATTCGTTCCCTGAACGAACGTCTGCATTACGATCCTTTCCTTGGCAAGGGCACCGTTACGGTGAGCGAGATTTTCTATTCCTCGCCCAGCCGCTGCGCCGTGGCCGACGGTTGCGCCGTTTCGCTGGACCGCCGTTTGACCGACGGCGAAACGTACCAGAGCGCGCTGGAGGAAGTGCGCGCCCTGCCGAGCTGCCAGAAGTACAATGCCGAGGTGACCATGTACAGTTACAGCCGCCCCAGCTGGCGCGGGCTTACCTACCCGACGGACTGCTATTTCCCCACCTGGGTGCTGCCGGAGGATCATCCCGCCACGCAGGCGATGGTGGAAAGCTACCGCGGCATGTA
>JAQUXV010000439.1 GCA_028692205.1 Eubacteriales bacterium | reverse complement strand
GCGAAAAGCAACGGGAATACCGCCGAAACGCCACCCGGGTTTGGAACGTAAAAACCGGGGCAACGCGCTCCGGCAAAACGTACGGCGACTACTTTCTACTGCCAAAGCGCCTGCTGGACGGGCGGGGCCGCGAAGGCATCAACGTGGTTCTCGGCAGCACCCGCGGCACCCTGCAGCGTAACATCATCCTGCCCATGCAGGCCATCTACGGCCCGAAGCTCGTGGGCGACATCCGCCAGGACGGCACCGCCGTGATCTTCGGCGAGCCGTGCCACTGCCTCGGCGCGGACAGCGTGCGGCAGGTGAACCGGCTTAGGGGCGCATCCGTAAAATACTGCTACGGCGACGAGGTGACCACCTGGCACCCCGCTATGTTCGAAATGCTCAAAAGCCGCTTGGACAAGGCCTACAGCCTGTTTGACGGTACCTGCAACCCGGAGGGGCCGACGCACTGGTTTAAGAAATTTCTCGATCAGGGCGGCGAATCGCTGTACCAGCAGGCCTACACGCTCGACGACAATCCCTTCAACCCGCCGGAGGTTGTGGCCCGCATGAAGCGGGATTACGCGGGCACCGTATACTACGACCGTTACATCCGCGGGCTGTGGGTGGCGGCGGAAGGCGCGGTGTACCGCCTTTACGCCGACGACCCCGAACGCTTTATCATCGGGGAGAGCGAGCTTGCCCAAAACCCGCCCGTTACGGCGGCAATCGGCGTGGATTTCGGCGGCAACGGTTCCGGCCACGCGTTCAGCTGTACGGGTTTCACGCACGGTTTCCGCGGCATGGTATCGCTTGCGGAGTGGTACCACAAGGGCGAGATTACCCCTGACCGGCTGGAAGCCGCCTTTGTGGATTTTGCCCGCGACTGCCTGACGCGGTTCCGCGCCCACGCCGCCTATTGCGACAGCGCCGAACCCACGCTGATTCTCGGTTTACGCGCCGCCTGCGCACGCGAGCGCCTGCCCATTGAGATTCGAAAGGCGCGCAAGGGGCCAATCAACGGGCGCATCCGCTTTCTATGCCGCCAGATGGCGGGCGGGCGCTACCACATTCTGCGCCGGTGCGAGCACACCCGCGAGGCGCTACTGACCGCGTTGTGGGACGCGCGACACCAAACCGAGGATGTGCGCCTTGACGACGGCACCACCAACATCGACAGCCTCGACGCGTTGGAATACTCCTTCGAACCCTACATGCAGGAAATGATGGGGCGCTAGAAGCGCCCCTTTGGGAAGGGGAATGCGATCCCCCTCCCAACCTCCCCCGGGGGATACTCTGTTCTTCCTGTTTACGCCTTCCTGCGCGACAATAGGAATGCGTCTGCAGGCGCACAGGGGTTTCGCACCTGCGGGTGCGACCAAAGGGCTTTCCGCTCGCCCTTTGGTAACCTTCGGAGTCGCCTGCGTTGACGGCGGGCTGCTCGAAAGGGTCGCCCCTCGGAGTACAGGATAGTCGTCCACCGCCGCTGCGACAGCGGCGACCGACAAGCCTGTCCATCCTGAGGAGCGAACCCTTTCGCGTCCCGCCTTGCTTGCCGTCAGGCGACAGAAAAAAATGGCTGCCCTAGTTGACGGAAGTTCAATTAGTTTGTTGATACGACCGTAGTATTAGGGCAGAATAAGCGGGAAGTGCAATGGATCTATTGAAACGATCTCGATATACGGGCAGAATGCGAAGTAAAATAACTATAAACGTTTATCAGGATTAAAGCCTAACAACTTCAATCATCAATATTTACTTTCCATGCCAAAAACCGGAAAACGCATAGTGAAACGATGGCACGGAACCATCCCCTTCCCATGCGGCTGCCATCCCTTTTCCCTTGCATGTTTGACAGCCGGTTTTTCTTCCGCTTGCAGGTTATTGCTTCAGGGGCGCGGTGCTCCCTCGCAGGATGGACAGGCTTGTCGGTCGCCGATACCACGGATGCTCCTGTAAAGCATTGTTTCTCTGCCATCCGTGGTGTCGGCGGACGACTATCCTGTACTCCGAGAGGGAGTATCGCGCCCCTTGCCCGACTGCAAGCCCGAAGGGTGCAGGGGCGAGCGGAAAGCCCCTGCTCGCACCCACAGGTGCGACTCCTTTCCATGCCCGCAGGCATGGCCCTTCGGTGTGCTCGCAAGCACATCCCCTTTCTGTGTGCCGGATGGCACAACATAAAAGAGTCCAACAGGGCCCGAAGGGCGCAGGGGTAAACGGAATACCCCTTCAAAACCAACGGTTTCACCCGTTTAAGGAGGTTTGTTATGGATAACGGAAAAATCATCGAATATCTTGCGCGGCTGGGCTACCATACGCCTGCCGATCGCTATGCCGAGCACATTCGCAAATACCTGTGCTGGTATCGCGGCTATGTGAGCGAGTTTCACGATTACACCATGCGCGTGGGCACTTCGCGCCGCACGCTGACGCGCTACCGCCTCGGCATGGCGAAAACTGTGTGCGAAGACTTCGCAACCCTGTTGTTGAACGAAAAAGTGCAAATCAACGCCGAGGGGTTCCCCAGCCTGGCCGCCATATTGGAACGCAACGCCTTCATGGAGCGCGCCAATCGCCTTGTGGAATGGACGATGGCGCTGGGTACCGGCGCGCTGGTGGAATTTCTGGATGAGCGGGGCCGCCCGGCAATCGACTACATCCGCGGCGACCTGATCTTTCCGCTTCGTTGGGACGGCGATGTGATTACCGAGTGCGCCTTCGGCAGCCGCCGCGTGCTGGAAACCGGCGGCTACGCCGTGGAAGGATACTACGTGCAGGTTCACGCCCGGGAAGGCGACGGCTACGTGATCCGCAACGCCTGGCTGGACGACGCCGGGGCGGAACTGCCCCCGCCCGAGGGCGTGCAGGCCGTAACGGC
>JAQUXV010000438.1 GCA_028692205.1 Eubacteriales bacterium | reverse complement strand
GCATTTATAAAAGCCTCGGCATCCTTTCCAAAGGGCAGTTGGTGGAGGTGGACCGCGGCGGGCTGGTAGCCGGTTATGTCGGCCAAACCGCCATCAAGACGGGCGAGGCGATCAAGAAGGCGCTGGGGGGGGTGCTGTTTGTGGACGAAGCGTACGCGCTGACCGACCATGGCGAGAACGATTACGGGCAGGAAGCAGTGGATACGCTGCTGAAGGCCATGGAGGATCACCGTGACGACCTGATCGTGATCGTTGCGGGTTACACGGAACTGATGGAGACCTTCGTGCACTCCAACCCCGGGTTGGAAAGCCGCTTTAACCGTTTTATGCATTTCCCGGACTATACGGTGGACGAGCTGATCGCCATCTTTGACATGCGCTGCAACAAGAGCGGCTATACGCTGGCGGACGACGCGCGCAGTCTGCTTAAAGGCTTGCTTGCGCTGCTGAGCCTTGACGTGGAAGGCTTCGGCAACGCGCGCGGCGTGCGCAACCTGTTCGAGCGGGCGGTAAGCGCACAGGCGAACCGGCTGGCAAGCCTGGAAAGCGTGACCCGCGAAACGTTAATGCTGCTCACCAGCGCGGATATCCGCATCGCCGCGGGCGAGGAACAGGCGTCTGAAGCGAAAGCCGAAAACGAGCAGGCTGCCGAAGAAGGTTCAACCGACGTTTTCCCTGCCGAACCGGCGGATGAGCCTGCCGGCACCGAAGGCGAAAGCACAGTGGAGCAGCTTTTTAAAAGTGCCAAGCCGGATCAGCCGGACAACTGAAAACACAACAGCTTACCAAAAGCCCTTCCGTCGTAATCGGAAGGGCTTTTGTTTGCCTTTTGGGCTTATTCTATAAGTCGTGTCAACGTCCGCCGTTATCCCCGAACGCCGCTTTTCGGATCGCCGCAAGGGTAGCGGGCATGTCGCCGGTCTCGATCAGCCGGTCGATTCTTTCCAGCCCGAGTTTTCGAACAATACGGCTATAGTCCGTCATGCAGCGGATGCTTTCCTCCACGGCGTCAACGGCGTTCTCCCGATAGGGAAAAATATCCACGGAAATGGAGCCTTCGTACCTATATTTTTCCAGCAGGTAAAATGTCTCCAGCGATTCGTTCAGCCGCACGGAGCCAACCATCATATCGTCGTCCCAACTGCCGTAATTATCGTTCGTATGCAGGTTATACAGCGCATGGTGGCGCATAGCCAGCGCGATGGAGGGGCCGACGCCCTGCCCGCCCGCGATCACATGCCCCGTATCCAGCGTAACGCCCAGGTTATCCCGGCCGCACTCCATACGCAGCAGCAGCGCCGTCTGCACATTGTCGATCAACAGGCGGTTGCGCGGTTCACGCGGCTTGGGTTCCAGCGCCACGGGCATGCCCCCGGCGTAATCGCAAACCGCTTTCAGGCTTTCCACAAGGTACGTCCACTGGGCTTGATAATCCGTCTGGAACGCATAATCAAAGCCATCTTGCCCCAGCCACAGGCTTACGCCCTCCGCGTTCATCTCCCTCGCAAAATCGACCGCCGCGCAGCAGCGTTCCACAGCCTCGCGGCGTGTTTCCGTATCCGCCGCCGAGAGCGATCCGAAACGCCATTTCCGCTCGCCGTACGTCCACGTATCCACGTACGTCACATCCGTACCGGTTTCCGCCACCGCCCGTTTCAGCTCCGCAACATACGCCGCATCCTCGTTGCCCCGGTGATGGATTTCCACACCGCTTGCCACGCCCCGCGCGGCTACGGCGCGCAGCACCTCCGGCACGGTAAGCGTTTGCTCCTTGTAGCCGGATCGCAGATAACGGTCGCCGCTCTGGCAAAGCGCGCCCGCGATGAATGCGAAGCGTTCAGCCGCCATACGAAACCCCCATCCTTTCCCGTAAAAAACGTGTCGCAGTCTTCAGTTCCTCATCCACGTTCTTTGAGAAAACGCGCCAGATGTTCAGCCGTCCGGCGATGCTGCCGTACGGTCCTGGCAGCGCCTCCATCACAATCGGACCGCCGTACCTGATATCCGCCAACGCGCTGAAAACCTCGATCCAGTCGATATGCCCCTGCCCGGGCAGGGCGCGATTGTTTTCACACACATGGAAATGGATGAGACAGCTCCCCGCCAAACGGATTGCCGCGCCGATGTCGGCTTCTTCGATATTCATGTGAAAAGTATCCAGATGAACGCCGAGGCGGGGGCTGTTCACAATTTGGGCGACACGAAGCCCTTCCTCGCAGGTGTTCACCAGCGGGGACTCGAACCGGTTCACCACTTCAACGCCGAGATTAACGCCCAGGTCTTCCGCCGCTTTGGCAACCTCTTTCAGGGTTTCGGCCGCCCGTTCCATTGCCGCATCGCGCGTATGCTCAATGCCCTTGGGAAAGCATTTGCCAACCCCGGTCAGGATGCCGCCCATTGCCGTCGCGCCCATGGCGCTCGCCATCTTCAGGTCGTCGATCAGCCGCTTCGCGCCCGCTGCCCGAATTATAGGCGAAGGATCGCTCACATCCGTTTCGGGCGTAAGCGCGGTCGCAAACGTAACTCCAACGCCTATGTCCTTTGCATAGTCCGCGATATGCCTGCGGGTTTCGGCGCTCACCGCCCGAAGCTTCGGGGCGCTCATTTCCAGAATTTCCAACCCGGCCGCCTTTGTACGAGTCAGGCAATCCTGCCAGTCCACATCGTCCAAGGAGGCCAGAAACGCGTAATATACGCCAAGCCGGTTCCGCACGCCCGTCACCTCCGCGGTTACTGCTTTTTCAGCAGGTTTTCCACCGCGCCGACCCACGCATGATCGGGATCGTTGCTGCGGTAGAAGCCCTGATGCTCGCCCGCCATCAGCCACAGGAAATACGTGTTGTAGCCGGGCGCGCCGACCGT
>JAQUXV010000038.1:5128-13170 GCA_028692205.1 Eubacteriales bacterium | reverse complement strand
CTGGCGCCCGCGAGGCTGACCGACATAGTTGTTCTCACCGGACGAATGGTGTACGTGGGTCATACCAGTATGCTCGTGTGCGTGGATACGTATGTTGAAGAGGCGGAGTGCGCAACCATCACACGCAAACACGTCAACCGCGCCTATGTGACCATGGTGGCGCTTCGCGACAGGGAACCGGCTCCCGTGCCGCCCCTTATCCTGGAAACGGACGAAGAACGGTCGGACTACGAAATCGGCAAGGCACGCCGGGATGCAAGCCGCCGCGCGCCCCGATAACCCGCTTTGAAAGTAGGAAGAGCAATGGAAGCAATTATTTTCCGGCCTGTAACCGCCGAGGAACTTCCCGCCGTCTGGGCGCTCTGGCACGCCTGCGCCGACGAGGGGAACTGCCCTTGGAACGATGATTACCCAACCCGCGATATTCTACAACTCGACTGGGAAAACAGTTGGTTGTACGCCCTGTATCAGGGCGATACGCTGGTCGGCTCCGCTTCGCTGATGCAGACCGACGATTTGGAAAAGCTGGGGTTCCCCTTTGTGGAAACAGAAAGCATCGCCGTGCTCACCCGGCTGTGTGTAGCCCCGGCCTTGCAGAAGCGCGGCAACGGACGCAAACTGGTGGAACAGGTTCATCTCCATGCCGTCAGCAACGGTATCAGAGCCATCCATCTGCTGTGCGACGTCCGAAACGAAAACGCGCTTACGCTCTACCGCCGGGCGGGCTACCGCGACGTATACAACGCTGATCTGTATGGGGATCATTTTACCGTCATGGAAAAATTGCTCTCCTGAAGCACCGCCCGTACCGACCGGCGGATAGCCAATTGCACGCATAAACAGGGTTCGGCATCGGCTTGCTTACACCTCAAACGTTTTTGACAGCAGGCTCCCGGCATGTTATAATGCAGCCTGTGATTTTACGAAACAATCCTTCACAGGCGTCCCGGACTCGCGCGTAATCGGCGGCGATGTTCCTGCCGTTTTGTGAAAAAAAGGGGGAGAACTCGTGGACGCATCGGCACTCCTGAAGGAGCTCTTTTCCGGCGTCGTCTACATGGGCACGGCCGAGGGGTTAAAAACCCTCATTATGTTTGCGATCTCCGGAACTTTAATCTATCTGGCTATTAAAAAGGACTATGAACCCGCGCTGCTGCTGCCCATCGGCTTTGGCGCGATTTTAGCCAACCTCCCTCCCGTTATCGACGCCATCACCGGCAATCCGACCGCGAGCGTACTCGGCAGCGAGGGTTTCCTGACGGTGCTGTTCGATTCCGGCATTAAAAACGAGCTGTTCCCTATATTGATCTTCATCGCCGTCGGCGCGATGATAGATTTTTCGCCTCTGCTGAAAGACCCCTCCATGATTTTCTTCGGTGCGGCGGCGCAGTTCGGCATTTTCGCCACGTTCCTGCTGGCGATGCTGCTGATTCCCGTTGTGGTGCCGGATATCGCCGCTATGGCAGCCGGCCCGGAGAAGGACAGCATCATCCTGCGGCTGGCATCCGCGATCGGCATTATCGGCGCGGCGGACGGGCCAACGACGCTGTATGTCGCCAACCATTTTAAGCTCACGCAATACATGGCGCCCATTTCGGTGGCCGCCTACAGCTATATGTCGCTGGTACCGGTGATTCAGCCGCCCGTAATCCGCGCGCTGACCACGCAGAAGGAGCGCCGCATCCGCATGACGTACACCGAGCAGCGCGCGCCGAAGCTTACGCTGGTGCTGTTCCCCATCGTGGTTACGGTGCTGGCCGGCATCATCGTACCGATGAGCGCGCCGCTTGTGGGCAGCCTGATGTTCGGCAACCTTCTGCGGGAATGCGGGGTGCTGGAACGGCTGAGCAAGACGGCGCAAAACGAGCTTGCCAATCTGGTAACGATGCTGCTGGGCATCACCATCGGCTCCACCATGATCGCCGCAAACTTCCTGCGTTGGGATACGCTGCTGATTCTCGGCCTCGGCCTGATTGCCTTCGTGTTCGATACGGCGGGCGGCGTACTGTTTGCCAAGCTGCTGAACCTCTTCCGAAAAAACAAGATCAACCCGATGATCGGCGCGGCGGGTATTTCCGCCTTCCCCATGAGCGCCCGCGTTATCCAGAAAATGGCCAAGGCCGAGGACCCCTACAATTTCGTGCTGATGCAGTCCATCAGCGCTAACGTCGCGGGGCAGCTCGGTTCCATTGTGGCGGGCGGCCTTGTGATTACCCTTGTGGGTATGATGATCGGCTGGTAGCCCCAGAGAAAGAAGGTAACGAACATGATTGGCGCATGGCTTATGCAAACGGCCGAAACGGTTGCCGCTTCGGCTACCGCGACGGCTTCGGCCGGGCTGACCTCGCTCCCCCTGCTGAGCAAGGGGTTGTTAACGACGCTTTTCGGCCTGTTGGGCGTTTTTCTGGTACTGCTGCTCTTTTTTGTCGCGATCCGGCTGATGCAGCGTATCGGTGTAAAAAAGGAAGGCACAAAGGAGTAAGCCTATGTTATATTCGCAAGCCGACCGCGAGCAGGCCGGGAAAGAGTTGGGAAAACGCCGCTGGGTGGTCTTTCTGCCTACGGCAGTCATGCTGCTTTTGGCAATCGCGTCGTTTGTTATCTTCCGGCTGCACCGGGATGTCGGCGGCTGGATCTGGACGGCGCTCATTACAGTGCTTGGCGGTGTTTACTGCATTTTTTTCTACGATGTGTACCTGAAACCCGTTAAGCTGTACAAAACCCATATTGATTACATGCTGGACGGCAACAAGCGGGAAACCGCAGGCGTTCTTACGGGAATCGGGCAGGATATTATCGACCACGAAGGCATGGACTGCCGCACGCTGACGATCAACATCGGCGATAAAGGCGCGCCCGAAGATGATCGCTCGTTCTATCTGGACGCGTTGAAGCCTGTTCCCACATTACAGCCAGGCGATAACGTCCGGATTTTAAGCAACAACCGTATGGTGGCGTCCCTGGAAATTGCAGAAAAGGAAAGCTGATCATGGAATCTCAGTCCCCCATACTGGTGCTGGTTACCCTTCAGCGGGCCTGCGCCAGGCTGATCCGGCAGGCGGCCGATATGGCGATGGCCGTGCATTGCCCCATGCATGTGCTGCATGTGGTAACCGACGAATGGCAGCCCGTGCAGGTAATCGATTCGAAAGTATTGGATTATCTGTATGCGCTTGCGGGCGAAGCGGGCGCGGAAATGACCGTGCTGCGTGCGGAAGTCGCGGTTACCGCGATTGCGGAGTTTGCCCGACGGGAGAATGTGAAACAGATCGTGATGGGCGGCGGTGAGCATGCGGACGGCATTGCGGAAACCCTGTCATCGCTTTTGCCAAACGTACAGGTAATGATTATGGCGGACGCCTGAACGGCCAATATTCGCCGTACGCGAAACTCAGCCGAAGGCACAATTGCCAGCGCCGAATGCCGGACGATTTCCAACCGATAGTACTCCATAGAAATGAAAAGGCGCGGTCCGAAGTTTTCTTTCGGACCGCGCTTTTTCATTCTCGTTTTGTTTATAACCGCACGTCAATTTCCAGCGGTTTCCGGCCCAGTAGTCGTTCACTGCGGCCATCCGGCTGGCTGCCGCCTACATACAGCGCGAAGTGCCTGCCCAACGACGTGGGCTTGCCTTCGTCGTCAATCGCGGTAAACGCTTCCTCCCTGACGGGCAGGGTAACCGTGGTCTTTTCGCCTTTGGCAAGCGTTACGCGCTTGAACGCGCACAGGCTGTGGTTCAGCACCGCGTAGGGCGAATCGTAATCCTTCACATAAACCTGTACTACCTCGTCCCCATCGCAATCGCCCGAGTTTTCCACCGTAACGCTTACGGCGCCGTTTTCATACCGGGCATCGGAATAGGTGAAGCGGGTATAGCTCAGCCCGTATCCGAACGGGAAAAGCGGCGCGCCTTCAAAGTAGCGGTAGGTGCGGTTGGTCATGGCGTAATCCTCGAAGGCGGGCAAATCGTCCACACTCTGGTAGAAGGTTACCGGCAGGCGGCCACTGGGCGACACCACACCGAATAGGATGTTTGCGAGTGCCTCGCCGCCCATCTCGCCCGGATACCACGCCTGCAGCACCGCATTACCCTCCGCCACCGCGAGCGCGCTGCCGGCGGACAACACCACGATTGTCGGTTTTCCGGCAGCCAACACCGTATGCAGCAGCTTCTGCTGGCAGGGCGGAAGATTCAGGTCCTTCTTATCGCCGGAGGAGTACTCGTTTCCGGTATCCCCTTCCTCGCCTTCCAGCGTGGCGTCCAGCCCGAGGCAGAGGATGTTCACATCGCACCGTTCCGCAACCGCCGCGGCTTCCGCCAGCCGGTCGTCCGCCATGGCAAGGTTGCTGGTGCGATCCCGATACAAATGGCTTCCCTGCGCGTAATACACGCGCGCCTTTCCCTCGCACGCCGCGCGTATCCCTTCCAGATAGGTTACATAGCGCGAGGATGTGCCGTTGTAGTTGCCTTCCAGGCACGCGACGCTGTTGGCGTTCGGGCCGATAACGCCCACATTTTGAAGCGTGGAAAGCTTCAGCGGCAACACGCCGTCGTTTTTCAGCAGCACCATGCACTTTTCCGCCACAATCCGCGCAAGAGCGGCGTTTTGGTCGGTGTCGTTTTCGGCGTATGATACCCGATCGTATTCGGAGCCTTCGCTTCCGAGGATGCCCAGCAGATAGCGAGTCGTCATCAGCCGTTCGCACGCCGTGGTAATCTGCTCCTCCGTAATGCGCCCTTCCTGATAGGCCGCCAGCACCTGCAAGTACACTTCGCCGCAGTTGAGGTCGCAGCCATATTTCATCGCCAACGCCGCGCTTTCCGGCGCGGTGTCGGTTACGTGGTGGTGCTCATGGAAGTCTCGGATCGCCCAGCAATCGCTGACCACATGCCCTTCAAAGCCCCATTCCTCGCGGAGAATATCCTTCAGCAGCATTTTGCTGCCGCAGGCAGGCTCGCCGTTCACGCGGTTGTATGCGCCCATCACGCTCTCCACATCCGCTTCCTTCACCAGCGCCTCAAATGCGGGCAGATAGGTCTCCCGCAGGTCCTTTTTAGTCACCAGCGCGTCGAAGCTGTGCCGCACGGCCTCCGGCCCCGAATGCACCGCAAAATGTTTGGCGCAGGCTGCCGTTTTAAGCGTTTTCCCTTTTCCCTGCAAGCCTTTCACAAATGCCACGCCCAGCCGTGAGGTTAGGTACGGATCCTCGCCGTAGGTTTCCTGTCCGCGGCCCCATCGGGGGTCGCGGAACAGGTTCACATTGGGCGACCACATCGTAAGCCCTTTGTAAATATCGCGGTCGCCGTGAGAGGATTGCATGTTGTACTTCGCGCGCGCTTCGGTGGAAATGGTATCGGCGATGGTTTCCATAAGCGTATCGTCAAACGCCGCGGCCAACCCGATGGCCTGCGGAAACACCGTTGCCGTACCCGCGCGGGCTACGCCGTGCAGCGCTTCGTTCCACCAGTTATAAGCGGGGATGCCCAGCCTGGGAATGGCGGGCGCCTGGTAGCGCAGCTGGGAAGCCTTTTCCTCCAGCGTCATGCGGGCAACCAGCTCATGGGCAAGTTTTTGCGCCTGTTCTCTGTCCATCGTACTCATCCTTCCAAAACCGTTCGCCGCAGGCGGCGTTTTTACTCTGGTGTTGATATACGATCTCAGAGTGCGGAAACCCTTTTCGCTATTCCCGAAACCTCTCTTTTCCTAAAAGCGTCCACATTTGTTTTCGCTAAAACCGCTTACTCCTCCCGGTATTCCAGCAGGTCGCCCGGTTGACAGTCCAGCGCCCGGCACAGCTTCTCCAGCGTGGAAAAGCGTACGCCTTTCGCCTTTCCGGTTTTCAGAATGCTCAGGTTGGAGGGCGTTACGCCAACTTTTTCGCTCAGTTCGTTCAGCGACATCTTACGTTTGGCAAGCATGATATCCAGCGTTACGTTCATCGGCACACAAATCACCTCAAATCGTTAATTCGTTGTCCTGTTTCATCTCGGCGGCATTGCGTACGAGCGCGGCCAGCACGGAAAACACGATCGCCGCCACCACGCCGATATAAACCGCAGCCGACAAACACATCAGAATAAATGCGGGAATAGCGTGCGAAACAAACAGGAATACCGCCAGCAGCAACACCAGCAGCAGATCACCCACAGACAGCCAGGCAATCATCTGAAAGCGTTTCGCGTTTTGCATTGAAAACGCTTCATTCTCCGGTATCGTTCCGAACACGCGCCACAGTAGCACAATCGCGGCCAAAACCGGAAGCGCAATCAGCCCGGCACACGCCTTCATGGGTAATACCCAGGGCGAAAGGCTTGGCCGTACGTAAACAACATGCGCCATATATTGGGGAACCGCCCAGAATGCAACCGCCAGAACCACAAGAGCACTGAAAGCTAGAACAATTTTGAGCAACCACGACGCTGTTTTGGTCTTCATAAATATACCTCCTGAAAGCGATTTTGGGGATATGGCAAGAATACCATATCCGTTTGCATATTACAACTATTTATTGTTGTTTTATTTAATATTTATTTGTATTACATTATTTTCGAATGGTTCTTAGTGATTGATCTCTTCCGCCTGCAAACCAATCATTCCTCGCCCTGTACCTGTTTGTAACCAGAGCGGTCGTTTCTCAGCTGCTCTCACACTGTCTGCCCAACGCAGTAGTGACCGCCTTCCATATATACTGAAGCGCGCCTCCATCTCTTGTGGAGACGCGCCCCTGACCGTTAAAAGCGGTAATTGCTACCTTTTTAAATTACGGGTGCCGTTTGCGGGCAAGCCACAAGCGCTCCATATCGACCGATAAAGCCGGTCGATATGGTTACCATCATAGGGAACCCGTCCCTCCGGCACCGCCCGGAAAAACGAGTTCCTTGACAAACTGAGGCGCACCCCTTGGTAATTTTTACCGCTTGCCGTATTTGTGAATCAGCCCGTACAGCGAGGAAGCCAGCTTGCTCTGGTTCTTCTTCGAGCTTTCCCGCATCGTTTCCACCAATTCGTTCATGCGCAGCGCCGCCGTAAGCAGTTCCCCGTAGGGCGTTCCCTCCGCTTTTTGTGCGGGTCTGGGTTCCCTGCGTTCAGGTTCGCGCTTCGGTTCTTTTTCCTCCAGCTCCACAGCCTCTTCCGGCCTGCGGCGCTCGATCTTCTCGCGGGTGCCCTCGCGCAGCAGCTCATCCGCGGTCAGATCCCAGCATTCTCCGTTATAGGGCGCTGTCGCGCTTCGCCCAAGATCATCGTGCAGCCGTTTGGCAAACCCCTCGGCTACGCTGTCCTCTCCGTGGGTTACAAACACGTGGCGGATATCGCCCTCAAAGCTGCCGATCCATTTCAGCAAGCCGTTTTGATCCGCGTGACCGCTGATACCGTTCAGCTTGCGAATTTCAGCCTTCACGGATATCGGTTCTCCGAACAGCTTAACCTTCTTCTCCCCATCCACAAGCAGCCGCCCCAGCGTGCCTTCGCTCTGGTAGCCTACAAACAGCACTGTGCTTTCCGCCCGCCACAGGTTGTGTTTCAGGTGATGGCGAATGCGGCCCGCATCACACATTCCGCTTGCCGAAAGGATAACCTTCGGGGTCGGCTCCTCATTGATGAGCCTGCTTTCGTCCGCGGTTACGGACAAGTGCAGCTGGTCGAACTTGAGCGGCGTAATGCCCTGACGGATCAGCGCAAGCGTCTCATCATCCATACAGTCGTACTCATGTTCATCAAAAACCTCGGTCGCTTCAATGGCCAACGGGCTATCCACATAAACCGGGAACTCCGGAAAACTCTTTACCAGCCCGTCCTGCTTGATCTGCCGGAGAAAGTATAAAAGCTCCTGCGTACGGCCAACGGCAAAGCTCGGAATTACCACATTGCCGCCGCGGGCAAACGTATCGGTGAGGATCTGCACCAGTTCTCCTACATAGTCGGGGATTGGGCCGTGGCTCCGGTCCCCGTAGGTGGATTCCATGATGACATAATCGGCTTTTGTAATGTATTTCGGGTCGCGAATCAACGGCTGGTTCAGGTTGCCGATATCGCCGGAAA
>JAQUXV010000038.1:0-5028 GCA_028692205.1 Eubacteriales bacterium | reverse complement strand
ACATAGTCGGGGATTGGGCCGTGGCTCCGGTCCCCGTAGGTGGATTCCATGATGACATAATCGGCTTTTGTAATGTATTTCGGGTCGCGAATCAACGGCTGGTTCAGGTTGCCGATATCGCCGGAAAACGCGATCACCTGCGTTTTGCCTTCCTCGGTCACGGTAACCTCAATGGATGCGGAGCCCAGCAGATGGCCTACATCCACCAGCCGGATAGCGATTCCCTCACATACCGCTACGGATTGATCATACTTACAGGGAGCGAACAGCTTCATGGTTGCGGCTGCGTGCTCGGTGGTGTAAAGCGGTTCCGCCAGTTCATTGCCGCTGCGTTTGGCCTTCCGGTTCTTCCATTCCACTTCCATTTCCTGAATGTGGGCGGAGTCCATCAGCATGATGGCGCAAAGGTCCGTCGTCGCCTCCGTGGTGAAAATTTTCCCGCGAAAGCCCTGCTTGTATAAAAGCGGCAGCCACCCGCTGTGGTCGATATGCGCATGGGTCAGGAAAACATAATCCACTTCATGAGCGGCCACAGGCAACGGTGTATTTTTATACACATTTGCGCCTTGCTCCATGCCGTAATCCACCAGCATTTTTTTGCCGCAAGCCTCCAGAAAATACCGGCTGCCGGTCACCTCGCGCGCCGCGCCCAGAAAAGTCAGCTTCATCGGTGTTTCCTCCTCGTCGGCAGGCATAAAGCCCTTATTCGGTATGGAAAACGCGCCTGCTTCTTGAGCCATTATAGCAGAAAGCAGACGCGTTATCAATTCGGTTGTCCCGTGGCGGGCGGAAGTGCTATTCCTTGCCCCACCGTTCCCTTCCCTTTTCCAGAACAGGTTTCAAATATTGCCCCGTGTAGCTCTTTTTACATTCGGCAACCATTTCGGGCGTACCGGCGCACACCAGCTTGCCGCCGCCGTCGCCGCCTTCCGGCCCAAGGTCGATCAGGTAATCGGCGCACTTGATCACATCCAGGTTATGTTCGATCACCAGCACCGTATTGCCGCCCTCCACCAACCGTTCCAGCACGGTCAGCAAACGGCCCACATCGTCCACGTGCAGGCCGGTGGTCGGCTCATCCAGCAAATAGATGGTTCGTCCGGTCGCCCGCCGGCTGAGCTCGGTCGCCAGCTTGATGCGCTGCGCCTCACCGCCGGACAGCTCGGTGCTGGGCTGCCCGATTTTCAGGTAATCCAACCCAACGTCGTACAGCGTTTGCAGTTTGCGCAGGATGGGCTGATGCGCCTCAAAGAACGTAAGCGCTTCCTCCACCGTCATTTCCAGCACTTCGTAAATGTTCTTGCCCTTGTAGCGCACTTCCAGCGTTTCGCGGTTGTAACGCATGCCCTTGCAAACGTCACAGGGCACATATACATCCGGCAGGAAGTGCATCTCTATTTTCAGCAGTCCGTCGCCGGAACAGGCCTCGCACCGCCCGCCCTTCACGTTGAAGCTGAAGCGGTTTTCGCGGTAGCCGCGGGCCTTGGCATCCGGCGTCATGGCAAACAGCTTGCGGATCAAATCAAACAAACCCGTATAGGTGGCCGGGTTGCTGCGCGGCGTGCGGCCGATGGGGCTCTGGTCAATGGCAATAATCTTGTCCAGCTGCTCCACACCCTCGATACCGCCGAATTTGCCCGCACGGGTCTTGGCGCGGTTTAGCACCTTGGCCAGATGGTTGTACAGAATCCCGTTCACCAGGCTGGATTTACCCGAGCCGCTTACCCCTGTAACCACGCAGAACACCCCCAGCGGGAAATCCACGTCGATTTTCTTGAGGTTGTGTTCCGCCGCTGCTTTCACCGTCAGCCAGCTCTTGGGTTCGCGCCGCGTCTGCGGCACGGGAATATACTTCCGGCCGGATAAATACTGGCCGGTCAGCGATTCCGGGTTGGCGACAATCTGGTCGTAGGTGCCCTGCGCGATCACCCTGCCGCCGTGTACGCCCGCGCCCGGCCCGACATCCACAATGTAATCGGCTTCGCGCATGGTATCCTCGTCGTGCTCCACCACGATCAGCGTGTTGCCCAGATCACGCAGGCGCTTGAGGGTGGCGATCAGCTTATGGTTGTCACGCTGGTGCAGGCCGATGGAAGGCTCGTCCAGAATATAGAGCACGCCCATCAGGCTGGAGCCGATCTGCGTCGCCAGCCGAATTCGCTGCGCTTCGCCGCCGGACAGCGTGCCCGCCGCCCGCGACAGAGTAAGGTAGCTGAGGCCTACGCTGTCCAGAAACGTGAGCCGGCTCTCGATCTCCCGTAGAATCTGCGTCGCGATGATCGCCTGATTGCCTTTCAGCTTCAGCCCACCGAAAAAACTGCGGGCTTTGACGATGGAAAGGTCGCTCGCTTCGCTGATATTCATGCTTCCCACCGTTACGGCCAGCACTTCCGGCCGCAGCCGCCTGCCGCCGCAGGTGGAACAGGGTTCCGCGCTCATGTATTCCTCGTACGCGGCCTTCATGCCTTCGCTGCTGGTTTCCCGGTAACGGCGCATCAGCGTGTTGATCACGCCCTCGAAAGTCGTGCTGTAATGGCCCTGCCCATGCGCGCCCTCGTAAAAGACGGTAATTTTCTCATCGCCCGTGCCGTACATCAATAAATCGACCACTTTGGGCGGCAGCTGCTCGAAAGGCGTATCCAAACTGAAGTTGTATCGCTTCGCCAGCGCACGGAAATAGGTGCTCGCAATGCTGCCCTGATCGGAGAAGTTCCATCCGTTGGCCTGTATGGCACCTTCGTTCAGGCTCTTTTTCGGATCGGGTACGATGTTCTCCACGCTGATGCGCAGGATGGTGCCGAGACCGCCACATTCCGGGCACGCGCCGAAAGGGCTGTTGAAGCTGAACATGCGGGGCGCAAGCTCCTCGATGGAGATGCCGCAGTCCGGGCAGGCGTAATTCTGCGAGAACATCATCTCGCCCTGCTCGAACAGGTCCACCAGCACCAGCCCCTCCGCCGCGCCGGCAGCCGTTTCCAGGCTGTCGGACAGGCGGCGGCGGAAATCATCGCTGTCGCGCACAATCAGACGATCGATGACGATGCTCACATCATGCTTGCGCTTTTTATCCAATACCGGCGGATCGTCCAGCTCGTACATCTCCCCGTCGATCTTCACACGCACGTAGCCCTGCTTTTGGGCGTCCTCCAGTAGCTTCTGGTGCTCGCCCTTGCGCTGCCGCACCACGGGCGCAAGAATCTGCATTTTGGTTCCTTCGGCCAGCAGCATAATCTGGTCCACCATCTGGTCGATGGTCTGCTGCTTAATTTCCTTGCCGCACTTGGGGCAGTGCGGCACGCCGACGCGGGCATATAACAAACGCAGATAATCGTAAATCTCCGTTACCGTGCCCACGGTGGAGCGCGGGTTGCGGCTGGTCGTTTTCTGGTCGATGGAAATGGCGGGCGATAAGCCCTCAATGCTGTCGATATCGGGTTTGTTCATCTGGCCCAGGAACATGCGCGCATATGAGGAAAGGCTTTCCACATAACGCCTCTGCCCTTCGGCGTAGATTGTATCGAACGCAAGGCTGGTTTTCCCCGAGCCGCTTAGCCCGGTGAAAACCACCAGCTTATCCCGCGGAATTTCCAGCGTTACGTTTTTCAGGTTATGCTCTCGCGCGCCGCGAACAATCAGTTTATCCTGCAAGACTACCTACCACCTTATCATCGGTTCTTCCCATTCGGCAAGCGCCGTCACGGGAACGTCAGTTCTTCTTAATGGGCGTGACAATCCGCGCGGAGCAGTATTCAGCCCACTGGTATCGTCACAGCGCCCGCGTTACCCCACGGGGGAAGTTCTTCCCCCGCGGGCACAGAAACCGGTTAAATCTCAATCAGCTCATAGGCCGTCGTCCCAAGGCCAATCTTCTGCGCGTGCTCCACGCCGACGCGCCAGTTGGTTACGGGGTGCATATCATGGAAATGGTCGCCGGTGCGGTTTTTCTTTTCCGCCAGCGCGCTGCCCGGCAGGGGCTCCGTTTTCAAAGCGGCTTCGGCGCAGGCCGTATCCAGCGCCACGGGGTCGAAGCTGGCGAACATGCCGATATCCGGCAGGATTGGCGCATCGTTCTCCGCATGGCAGTCACAGAACGGCGAAATATCCACAACCAGCGAAATGTGGAAGTTCGGTTTGCCCTGCACGACGGCCATGGCATATTCGCTGATCTTGCAGTTCAGCATATCGTTGCCGCCGTCCGCGCCGCCGATGGCTCCCTGCTTATAGCACGCGCCTACGCAGCGGCCGCAGCCGGAGCACTTGTCGTGGTCGATCTTCGCCTTGCGGCCCCGCGGGGTTTCCACAAGGGTAATCGCGTCCGAGCCGCATTGCCGTACGCACATACCGCAGCCGATGCATGCGTCCTCGCTGACAACCGGCTTGCCGTCGCAATGCATTTCCCGCTTGCCGGCGGTGGAACCGCAGCCCATGCCAAGGTTTTTCAGCGCGCCGCCGATGCCGGTGCCCTCGTGGCATTTGAAGTGCGTCAGGCTGATGATGACTTCCGCATCCGTGATGGCGCGGCCGATCAATGCGTGATCGCAGTATTCGCCTTTCACGGGAACGCTGACGAAATCGGTGCCCAGCAAGCCGTCGCCGATAATCACGTGGCAGCCGGTCTGCAAAGGGGAAAAGCCGTTCAGGTAAGCCGCGTCGATATGATCCAGCGCGTTGCGGCGCATCCCGGGATACAGGGTATTGCAATCCGTCAGGAACGGGCGCGCGCCAACCTCCTTCAGGGCATCCACAACGGTCTTTGCGTAGTTTGAACGCAGGAAAGCAAGGTTTCCCGGTTCGCCGAAATGAATCTTGATCGCCGTAAATTTACCGTCGACAGGCATATCCATCATACCGGCTTTCCGCAGCAGCCGATACAGTTTATCTGTTAAGCTCTGGTTAGGTTTGGTACGAAAATTCGTGAAGTAAACCTTTGCCTTTTCCAAAGTGAGCCCCCCTTTTCGGTTATGAATCGAGTATAACACAGTTCAGATTGTTTTCCTAGATCAATACGAAAATTTGTTCGCCTAACGC
>JAQUXV010000437.1 GCA_028692205.1 Eubacteriales bacterium | reverse complement strand
CGGATGAACCCAGCACCATCGAAAATCTGCCGGACATCGACGATGTTCACGCGCTGATTGAGATTCTGCAGCTTCTCGGAGCCAAAACGGAGTATGTGCCCGACCAATATTTGAAGGTCTATCCGGCGGGAGCCAAAGGACATAAAGTTCCATTTGAATTCACAAAACGGCTTCGCGCCAGCTATTATCTGCTGGGCGCGCTGTTGGGGCGCGGCGGCGAAGCGGAAGTCGCCTATCCGGGCGGATGTGAAATCGGCAGCCGCCCTATCGACCAGCATCTGAAGGGCCTGCACGCGCTGGGCGCAACCATCGATGAGCGCGGCGGCATGGTATATGCCAAAGCAGACGGGCTGGAGGGCGCGGACGTCTTTTTTGATATGGTTACCGTAGGCGCGACCATCAATATTATGCTTGCAGCCGTCAAAGCCAACGGCAGTACCATGATTTACAATGCCGCCAAAGAACCCCACATCGTTGACCTTGCCAACTTTCTAAACTCGATGGGCGCTCGCATTAAAGGCGCGGGCACCGATGTGATCCGCATTACCGGCAAGCCGGAACTGCATGGGACAACCTATACCGTTATCCCCGACCAGATTGAAACGGGAACGCTGATGATCGCCGCGGCGGCGACGCGGGGCGACGTAACCATACACGGCTGCATCCCCACGCATATGGAAAGCCTTACGGCAAAGCTGTTGGAAATGGGCGTTCGCGTTACGCAGAGCGACGATTCCATACGCGTGAGACCGCAGTACGAGCAGCGGGCCGTGAACGTAAAAACACAGGTTTACCCCGGCTTCCCTACCGATCTGCAGCAACCGATGACCTCGCTGCTGTGCATGGCCAACGGTACTTCCACCGTTTGTGAAACGATTTTTGAGCAGCGTTTCAAGCATCTTGACGAGCTGCGCCGCATGGGCGCGCGCATCCGGCTGGTGGACCGTACAGTACTGATTGAGGGCGTACACGAGCTTTACGGCGCGCCCGTTGCGGTGACCGACCTGCGCGCGGGCGCTGCGCTGGTGGTTGCCGGGTTGATGGCCAAAGGCATGACCGAAATTTATGAAACCAGTTATATTGACCGCGGTTACGAGCGGATCGAGGAGAAACTTCGGCTGCTGGGCGCGGATATCCGGCGTGAGAAGCTGTAGTTTCTCCGCCTTTGTTTCGTTTCGCCACGTATTTTGGGGTTCCGGTAATAACCGTACGTTCGGGAGGTGAGCTCTCTGTACGATAAAAAACCGTTTGAGGTTCTCGGCATCTCTCCTTCCGCGGAAGCCGCACAGGTGCGCGCCGCTTACCGAAAACGCGTAAAGGCCTGCCATCCGGATCAATATCAGGATCCGGAAAAGCAGCATACCGCGCAGGAAATGCTGATCGAGTTGAACCTCGCCTATGAAGAAGCCCTGAAGCTCTGTTCCCAGCGGCACGTAGGCTTCAATCTGGTTTCTCAGGAGGAAGCCAAACACTTTGCCGCGAGGTTGGTGGAACAGGGCAATCTGGAAAGCGCGCTCCGCCAACTGAACCGCGCAGACAGCAAAGACGCCGAATGGTATTACCTGCAGGGCAATATTCTGATGGGAATGCGCCAGTACCAAACCGCTCACCAGAGCTACCGCGAAGCCGTCCGGCGGGATCCCGATAACAACCGTTTCCGTACTGGCGCGCTGAACGCGGCCATCGCGGTTAAAAAGAACAAACAGTTACTGTTTCGGATGCGAACCTGGGTGGAAGATATTTTTAAACCGAACAAGAAGTAACGACCGCCTTTGTGGAAGGCGGTCGAAGTGTTTTTAGCCATAACGCCGCTCATGACAGGACGTTTGCCGACTGTGCGGAAAACAGTATTTCATGCAGGTAAGGAGCAATTATTCTGTAGTTTTCCGTTTTTAACCTGCAGGAATCGGGTAGATACGGCGGGAGGCGCGGCGATTATTGTACAGAATTCCTTTCTCAATCCCCTCTGCAAATTTTCTCGTTTACGTGTGGGCTCTTTCCATGCGTTGGGGATATGCTTGACATTTCGGGTTGGATCGATTAAGATAAGGACAAGAGCAAACGATTGCACATTATGGGAGGCATACTATGGCATTTCAAATTGATCCCTGGAAAGTTGTTGAAGACGGCTTTGACAAAACCACGGTCCGCCTCTCCGAAAGCCTTGCCTCCACCGGTAACGGCTATATGGGGATGCGCGGCAATTTTGAGGAAGATTTTACCGGCGACACACATATCGGCACCTACATCGGCGGTGTATGGTTCCCGGATAAAACGCGCGTCGGCTGGTGGAAAAACGGCTATCCACAGTACTTTGGTAAAAGCATTAACGCAGTTCGGCTGATGGGCTTTCATGTCTGGATTGACGGCGAAACCCTGGACCTGAACCAATGCGCCGTAATCGATTACCGGCGTGAGCTGAACATGCAAACCGGCATCGTGCTGCGCGAATTCACCGTGGAAACCGCTAAGGGTAAGGCGAAAGTTCGTGTGGAACGCTTTGTTTCCCTTGCGCAGAAAGAACTGATGGCGGTCGCGTACGCCATCACGCCGGACCATGAGGCGGAAATTGAAATCTGCCCCTATCTGGATGCGCATGTACATAATCTGGACAGTAATTATAACGAAACCTTTTGGGAAATGCTTGAAGAGGAAGAAACGGAAGACGGCCTTGGCCTTCTGACGAAAACAAAGCGGAATCCCTTCGGCACGCCCCGCTTTGCCGTGGCGGCCGCCATGAGCTGCTGGGCCGACAACCTGTTTCTGGATCAAAAAACCCGCCGTGACGGGTACGTGGAAGAAACCTATTCCGGCACGGTAAAGGCAGGCGAAACCGCAAGGCTGGAAAAGTACGCGCTTTGTTTTACCA
>JAQUXV010000436.1 GCA_028692205.1 Eubacteriales bacterium | reverse complement strand
GCCGTTTCGCAAATCGGGTGATATCCCAGAATTGCGATATGTATCTGGCTGCGCAGACAAACATATTATTCTCGCAGCGGCCCCAGAACGCGCCGAAACCCGACCCCGCTCCCGCGGGGCGGATGCCTTCGCCGCAGGAAACCGGCGCGGATGCGGCCGAGGACCCCGATCCGGAAGCCGCAAGCGCGAAACGCGATGTGCGTGCCGTGCCGGAAGTGGGGGCGATCCCTGAAAAACCGGAAACGCGGATGGCCACGCCGGAGGGGCGGGCAGTGCCCGAAAACCCGGCGGAACGGACGGCCCTGCCGGAAAGCACGCCTGCAGAGCCGCAAGCGCGCCGCGTTGCCGCGCCGCCGCAGACGCCTGTAGCGGACCGCGCGGCAATGCCGTTACAGGCAGCCGTGCCGCAGGCAAAAGCAGCCGTGCCGGAAACACCGGCGATACCCGCCAATCCGGGTGCGCAGGCGACGCTGGAAAGCATACCCGCCGCCCCGCTGCAAACGGTTGCGCCGGAAACCCACCGCATCGCCGCACCAGAAGCAAACCGCGCGCCGCGCCACATGCGTGCCGCGCCGGACACGCGGGCGATGCCTGCGAACCCGGAAGAATGGACGGCCATGCATGCGCCGTCGGCAAACGTGCCGGTCGCACCGGCACAACCTACGGTTGTTGCGCAGCCGCTGCCCGTTGGAAACGTCATCATCCCCCCGGCGGTCGCCCAGCCTGCCGCCGCGGCGGGTATGGCCGCTCCCGTGATGATCCCCGGCATGCCCGTGCCGGTCGCGGCGATGCCGCCTCAGCCGGGTACGGCCTACACCATTCTGGTTTCTCCGTCTGTGGCCGGCGGCAACGCCATGCCCTCGGTAACCATTTCGGCACAGTCCGGCGCGCCAAACAGCGAAGCGGCCGCCGTGCAGACGTTGGCGAAGGAGGGCGCGGCTGAAAACGCCGCCGATAGCCCGTCCTTCAGCCCGGTTTATAACCCAAGCGATACCGAGGCGTGGTCACCGGAAAGCGCTGAGAAGGCACCGACCGCCGCCCAGAAGAAAGCGCCCGCCGCACCGCCTGCGGAAAGATCCTACTGGGAAGATGAGTACGAGGAAAACAAGCCTTCGGTTTTCCTGACGATTCTTAACGGACTGCTGACAATCTGCAGCATTGCCGCCATCGTATATCTGCTGTATCAGCTGGATGTGCTGCCCAAAATCTTCTAGCCCGAACAGGAAAGGAAGCGATCCGCAAAATGAGCGTTACGGACGAAAATATGACCATGCCGCGCTTTACGCGGAAGTGGCGTAAATACTATTTGGCCGACGAGGTTGACCATTACCTGCTTGACGTCTCCGACGACCTGGAACAGAAAGCGGCCAAGCTGGACGAATACCAGGAAAAGTATAACGAAATTTCAGACGAGCATACGGAAAAGGCGACGGAAAACGAGGCGCTGCGGCAGGCCAACCGACAGCAGGAAACGTTGATTGCCGAGCAGGTTCGCGAAATCAGCTCGCTGGGCAGCCAGATTATGAATTTCCGCGGCGAGAATACGAAGCTTGCCGAACACATCGCCCAGCAGGACATGGAATTGGCGAGAATGCAAAAACGAATCGACACGATGAACGGCCAACTGGCGCACATGGAAAAACAGACCGGCGAAGAAGTGGTGCAGCAGGCCGTTCGCAAAGCGGAGCAGATTATCCGCGAGGCGAACGAGGACAGCAACCGCATCATGCTGCAGGCCACAGAACAGCGGGGACGGCTGATGAGCGCGTGCCGCGCCGCATACTACAGCGCGCTGCAGTTTAAGAAGGATCTTGCCGACCAGTTCCGCAGTATGGAAAAGGAACTGGACGCCTCCATCGATATCCTGCAGCTGATGGATAATTCCCGTCTGGCGCTCAACCATACGGCCGAAGCGGCGGAGCCGAGCGGCGAGGACGAAAATACGGTATTGCCATGAAGAAGATAGGGCGAAAAATATCCATAGGGGCTCTGTGCCTGTTACTGTGCGCGGCGCTGCTGTTGTTGAACGGCTGCGCGATCCTGTACGGTGAACAGCAGCCTGAGGCTACCCCAACGGCGGCAGAAACCACGCCCGTGCTGCTGCATGCCTCCGTAACGCCCGCGCCAACGCTGGAAAACGAGCCTGCCGTCGTCTACACGAACGTGTTAACCGAAAAGAGAATCGTCAGTCTGGTGCTGGAAGGCTATACTGATGCGGATACGATGAAATCCATCGCTGCCAAGTTGAAGGAAGCGCGGATTCCGGCGGTTTTTTTCATCAGCGGGATCGTTGCGGACGAGCACCCCGACGTTGTGCGGCTGATTGCCAACCAAAACTTCACCATCGGTAATTACGGGCTCAGCGCCAGTAAAAATATGCAGGATAACGACATCCCCACCAATATCCACCTTTTCCAGCGTGGACAGGAGCTGCTTTTGGAAACCACGGGGGAGGAGCCCACGCTCTTCCGCTGCAACGGCTCCGAATACACGCGGGAAGTGCTGCAGGCCGCCGCGTATGTGGGCCTGAAGGCGGGCGTGAAACCCAATCTGTTTTTGAACCATACCAGCTTCCAAACGTATGACGACGCGAAATCCTACGTTAAAAACAAGCTGGCGCGCGGCTCCATCGTTACGATCAAGCTGGGGCAGGCGCTGGATGCCGACGAGTATCTGCAGACGACTTACGTCATGTCGAACCGCGCGGTCGATCCGCCGCCCATGCTTTCGGACAAGATGGAGGATATCATCGCCGAAACGTATGTGAACATTATCAATGTGGTCGACTGGCTGATGCAGGCGATGGAAGACGAGAATATGACGTTTGTGACGCCGGAAGAGCTGCAGGCCCAGCGGATTACCATGTTCGATTCGCCCGCGGAGCTGAGCC
>JAQUXV010000435.1 GCA_028692205.1 Eubacteriales bacterium | reverse complement strand
GTCGCCGTCCCGGAAGTGACCGGGTGTACCGTCGCGCCCAGCAGCCGCATTTTATATACGTTCAGCGCTTGCCGCTTTGTATCTTCCTCGCCCATAAAAATCTCGCATTCAAGGCCCATCAGTGCGGAGGCGGTGGCGGTGGCCACCCCATGCTGACCTGCGCCGGTTTCGGCGATCACGCGCGTTTTGCCCATCTTTTTCGCCAGCAGCGTTTGCCCCAGCACATTGTTGATTTTATGCGCGCCGGTATGGTTCATATCCTCACGTTTCAGGTAGATTTTCGCGCCGCCCAGGTTCGTGCTCATCTTTTTTGCGTAATACAGGCGCGACGGCCTGCCCGCGTAATCCCGAAAGAGCCCGTCCAGCTCGGCGATGAATTGCGGATCGTTTTTATAGTGGTTATAGGCTTCTTCCAGTTCCAGCACGGCGTTCATCAGCGTTTCGGGGATGTACTGCCCGCCGTGGATGCCAAATCGTCCTTTTGTCATGGTTTCGCCTTTCTGGCAGCCTCCACCGCCGCCCGGATTTTTATCCCGTCTTTGATACCTTCCGTCTCTACGCCGGAGCTAACATCCACCGCATAGGGATGCAGCCGGGCAATCGCCTGCGGAATGGTTTCCGGCATCAGACCGCCCGCAAGAATAAAGGGTCTTGGAAACTTTTCCGCCAGCGACCAATCAAACGCCTTGCCCGCGCCCGCGCCACCATCCAACAGCACAAGGTCGGCGCGGCTCGCGGCGGCGGCCACCAGATCGTATCCGGAGCGGATTTGGAACGCCTGCCAGATTTCCATTTCGGGCACCCGCCTGCGCAACGCCGCAATATAAGCCGCGTCCTCGCCGCCATGCAGCTGTGCGACGGTAATGGTGCCCGCCTCGTAAAGTTCCGCAATTTGCTCCACCGGCGCGTTCACGAACACGCCGATCGTTGCGATGCCCACATCCAGCGCCTTTCGCAGTGCCGCCGCCAGCGCGGGGGACACGTTACGCCGGCTCTTTTCGCAGAACACAAACCCGGCATATTCCGGATAGGCAAGGTTCACAGGCGCAACGTCCTCCTGCCGGAACAGCCCACAGATTTTGATTTTCGTCATTGTGCCGCCTCCCGGAACAATCGCAGCATGGCCCGCCGGTCCGGCGCGCGCATCAGCGCTTCGCCGATCAGCGCCGCGTCCGCGCCTGCCTTGCGAAGGGCCGCCACATCGGCGGGCGAGCCGACGCCCGACTCCGCCACAAACACCGTTTGCGGCGGAATCAGGCTGCGCAGGCGCGCGGCGTTGGACAGGTCCACAGTAAAATCCTTCAGGTTTCGGTTGTTCACGCCAATCACCCTCGCCCCGGCAGAAACCGCCGAACGGATTTCCGCCTCATTGTGCGTCTCCACCAGCGCGGACAGGCCCAGTTCATCGCAGACGGCAAGGTATTTCGCGATCGTTTCCGTATTTAGCAGAGCACAGATCAACAACGCCGCGTCGGCGCCCATGCGTTTGGCCTCGTAAAGCTGATACTCATCTACGGTAAAATCCTTACGCAGCATCGGCAGCGAAACTTCCGCGCGGATGTCGGCGAAGATATCATCGGAGCCGAGGAACCATTTGGGTTCCGTAAGGCAGGAAAGGCAATCCGCGCCGGCGGTTTCATAGTCCCGCGCGATATCCAGGTACGGAAAATCCCCCGAAATCACACCTTTGGACGGGGAGGCCTTCTTTACTTCGCAAATCAGCGCCATCCCCTCCCGTTTCAGTGCGCGTTCAAACCGAAAATCTCCTTTCGGCAGGCGCAGGGCTTCGGCTTTCATTTCCACCGGGCTCACGCACGCCTTGGCTTGTTCCACACGTACTGCGGCGTGGGCTGCCAGTTCGTCCAGAATCATGCGCAGCCCTCCTGCCGTTTGGACGCCTCAATAAAGCTGAGCAGCTTTTGCATGGCCGCGCCGCTGTCGATCAGCTCGTCGGCCATCGCCACGCCCCCGGCCAGCGTTTCCGCCTTGCCGCCCACATAAAGGCCCGCGCCCGCGTTCAGCAGCACCACATCCCGCATTGGGCCTGTTTTACCGCCCAGAATCTGCAGTGTAATCGCCGCGTTTTCCGCCGGGGTACCGCCCCGCAGGTCGGCCTTACGGCAGCGGGTAAGCCCGAAATCCTCCGGGCAGACCTCGTAGGTGCGGTACTTGCCGTTGCCGAATTCGCAGACCGTCGTCGCGGCGGAGAGGGAAAGCTCGTCCAGTTTATCCTGCCCGTATACCACCATCCCGCGCTGCACGCCCAGATTACTCAGCACCCGCGCCAACGGCTCCACCAGCGCCTCGTCGTACACGCCCAGCACCTGCATGTTGGCGGAAGCGGGGTTGGTGAGCGGCCCCAGAATATTGAACACGGTGCGCACGCCCATCTCCTTGCGCACGGGCGCAACGTGCTTCATGGAAAGGTGGTACTGCTGCGCAAAGAAGAAGCAGATACCGATGGTATCCAGCAATTCCACGCACTGCGCAGGCGACAGGTTGATGTTTACCCCCAGCGATTCCAGGCAGTCCGCCGCGCCGCTGCGGGAGGAGGCCGCCCGGTTGCCGTGCTTGGCCACCTTGATGCCGGAAGCGGCGATCACCAGCGATGCGGTGGTGGAGATGTTGAAGGTATTGGCGCCGTCGCCCCCGGTGCCGACAATTTCCAGCAGGTTCATGTTATGCCGTACGGGCCGGGCGTGCGCGCGCATCCCCACGGCGCAGGCGGTTATTTCCTCAATGGTTTCGCCCTTGGCGGACAGTGCCGCCAGAAATGCCGCAATCTGCACGGGAGAGGGTTCGCCGTTCATCATTTCTTCCATCACGGCGTTGGCTTCGTCATAGGTCAGGTTTTTATGCTCCATCAATTTTCCGGTTGCTTCCTTAATCATGATAAAATCTC
>JAQUXV010000434.1 GCA_028692205.1 Eubacteriales bacterium | reverse complement strand
CATTTTATTGGCCGGCCTCGCAAAACCGTTAACGACTTCTATGGTGATGCCGCCCTTGTTGAACATATCGGGCTGACCCCAGATGCCGAACTCCGCGATGATACTCGTAATGATGGTGTATTGCAGCGGGAAGCGTATGGAAGGCAAAGTGACGTGCAGGAAGGTGCGAATGGCACCTGCGCCGTCCACATGCGCGGATTCCAATAATTCGTTCGGCACCGCAGCCAACGCCGATTGATAAATCACCATGTTGGTGCCACAGCCCCACCATACGGTGATGAGAATCAGCGCGATCCAGTTAAACGGCATAGTGTTGAACCAGTTCAGTTTTCCGATGCCCAGTATATTGTTGATGATTCCGTAATTGGTGTTGAACATATAGTTCCAGGAGACCATCACGACGGAAAGCGAAAGCAGGGCCGGTAAATAATATATGGACTGCAGCAGCTTATGGCCACGGCAACGCGTATTGAGGGCCCATGCGAGAACGAGCGGAACCAGAATCCGAAACGGGACGCACAGGATCACGAACATCGTCGTGTTGAGCAATCCCCAGCGAAACTGCCAGTAGTACAACGAATCCGAATTGAAAAAAAGATTCCGAAAGTTTTCCAATCCGATCCACTGCGGCGCTGAACCGAGTGTCCATTTTGTAAACGAGGCAAATATGCCTGCCAGCATCGGAAACAGAAAGAAGCATCCGAAGACCAGTAGATGCGGCAGCAGGAACATTAACGGTGTCCACCTGCCGTACCTGCGCCCTCTGCATAGTTTGGCGGAACCGCGCAAGCAGAACCCTCCCCTCCTAAAATGTAGAATGCCGGGAACCGGATGTTCGCATATCCAGTTCCCGGCAAAGGTGATTTCATCCGTTATTGCGCCGCGATCTTCTCAGAGATCTGTTTAATCAAGGTATCGACATAATCATCGGCCGACATGTAGCCATACACCGGCTGCCAGCCAAGGCTGTCGATAACGCCAGTCAGAATAGCCGTGTACCGGTACGGCGGGGTGAACGGTTCGTAATTGTCCGCAACGAACGCTTGCGGAAGCTGCTCGAATTCCTCGCTCTGGCGCGGTCCGTTTGCCGCGATCAGGGAACCTGCCTGAGCCCATTCCAGAGAATGGTCATAGAAGTATGCGATCCAGCTTGCGATCCCCTTGCGCTCGGCGTCGGTATACCCGCGCTGCGGCAGCATGAAGGAGTGGGCGTCGCCGTATACGATCACGTTGTCCGCCGCGAGCTGCGGAGCGGCAAGGAAGGAAAAATCAAAGCCGTAGTTTTTTACAGCGTTCATGCACCAGTTGCCGCCCGTGAAGAAGATCGACTCGCCTTGCGCGAACATGCCGGGGCAGTCGTCGCCATCCTGCCAGAGATAGCCGGCGTCGTAGCATTCCTTCCAGGTGTTTACGGTATTGATCATCGCATCCCGGTCCAAAGCCAGTTCCTGCGCGTCGTCGGTTGCCCAGGAGGTATCATAGAGCATGTACGTCTGGATGATATCGTTCATCGCCCATTCGGAGGTCAGAACCTTAACGTCCTCGATGCCTTGATCTTGCAGGCTTTTCCCGACCTCTTTGATCTCGTCCCAGGTCAGCACGTTATCAGCGAGCACTTCGGGGCAGTACTGTGCCACCAAATCAAGGTTGGCGTAAGTACCGACGGAGGGAAAATCCAGTGTGACAGCATAGCGTGTTCCGTTGTATACGTTTAGAATTTTACAAGCGGGATTGTAACGGTCCAGAGAAAAATCAAATTCGGGATAAGATGCCAGCGTTTCTTCGATCGGTTGAATGCGGTTCAACTCGACGAAGTACGCGATGTCGGACGCATAGCTTACAAAAAGGTGAGGGGAAGCCGCATCGTCCCCGCTGGCAAGCGCCAGTTTGGTCAGCAGGTTTTGGTAGTCGATAATGATGTGTGTGAGGTGGTATTCGCTCTGCGATTGGTTGAAGCCCTCGACGATATTATTCATCGTCGAGCCATCGTCACCGGAAAACAACGTCCACATCACCAGTTCCGTCGGTCCCTCGGCCTGTGCTGTTACGAGAAACAATGATACAAAAAGAACCGCAGCAACTAACAGACACCCGAATCGTTTCATGGATAACCACGTCCTTTCATTATGTGTTTTTAGTATAATTGATTTTTTTGAAAGTTTCAATATATTTGAAATATTATATGAAATCAGTTAAATATTGGCTATATGTTACATGTTTTTTGTAATATAATAGCGGAGTACGATATCGATGGGAAAGTCTCCAAATTCTTTGCCAAATAAGTTTAACCCACCTGGATATTTCGCATCCGCACGTACGCCGATGCGCAGGCTCAAATAATCTACGGTATCAAGCCGCAGGCCGGACAGTGTTGTGGCGGCCTGCGCTTCGCCGTCCAGCGTAACACCGCTTTGCGTTATCGCCCACGTTTTCAGCATACCGAATTGCGTATTGCCCGAAGGCCACCAGGATGGGTTCAGCAGCCCGCTCCGGCCACCGAAATCCCCGGGAGAGCGCCAGGTCCCAAGGCTGATCCCGTTGACCTCGACAAAGATATCGCTTTGGCAGTGGTTGTCGTATCCGATGGTTTCCGAACAGGCTTCGAAGGCAATTTCAATTTTATAAAGCCGCGGGTCACGCAGGGGTAGAATTGGAAAATGATACTCCACAAAGCCCTGTCGGAACCATAATATCTGCGCCTGAAGCCGTTCCGGCAGATAAAAGTTCAGCGGCTGATCCTGTACGCCGATGAAATTCTCACGGTCCGCAAGGCCGCAGGTGGGCAGAATGCCGCCGCATTGGCTGAACCCCCCTACCGGAAGGTTCATTTCGCCGATTTGGTCTTCGTACGCGGCTGTCGAAAGCAGACTGATGGAAACGTAATCCGTAACCCTTGTGCATTGTCTTCTCAGTCC
>JAQUXV010000433.1 GCA_028692205.1 Eubacteriales bacterium | reverse complement strand
AGCACGATAAAAATAATTTTCCAGTTGTTGCGCAACAGAGTGAAAAAAGAATTGCCTTCAGAGCTGCCAAGCAGGGTCCACACCGCGTTGAAAAGAGACCGAAGCCAGCCCAGCAGCAGAGAGAGGATCGCATTGGTAAAGCCGTTCATTCACTGGCTCCTTCCCGCACAGGGTAGAGGATAATACCAAAAAAGCCGGTGTGCAGCCGGCGGAAAAGCGCCGGCACACCCGCCGGTTATTCCGCGGTAATGCTTACAGACACATTTTGGGGCTCAATGGAATAGGACAACGATTGTGCGTCGTCACTGTCAATGGTCAGCTGTACGGGCAGCGCATAATCGCCTGCCATCAGCCCGTCGGTGGAAACGTACGCTTCGATGGCCGCTGCCGGAAGGGTGTCCAGCGTCAGCTTGGGACCCGAAACGGAAACGGAAACCGCCTTGGTTTCACTGGATGCGTTCAGTCCGCTGCCGGTACCGGAAAAAGTTAGCGGGATACCATCGTAGGTTGCGGTTGTCAACACGGGCCCGATTTCCACCGCCACCATCACGCTGGAAGCGCTCAGATAGGTAAGCTCCGAAGGCTTGTGTACCTTGACTTCCGTCGTGAAGGATTTGGAAAGGCCGCTCACGTTCACCGACTGCTCCAAAAAGAGGGAATCCAGCGTGCTGAGCGTAGTATCATCCCCTGCGGCGATCAGCACGTTTGGCGTCAGGGTGACGGATTTAATTTCGTAACCATCCACCGGTGTGCCCGTTGTAAGCGCCAACGTGTTCAGCGCCAGTGTTTTGGTGGGATAAAGCTGCTGCTCCACCACAATGGAGCGCAGCAGCACGCCGGAGCTGCTGGCCTCAATCAACGAATCATCCAACAGGTTGCCGTTTTCATCCTCATAAGTCAGGGGGAGCGCCGTGCGCACCAACCCTGATTGCGAGGGAAGGTTGGAAACATCGAACGTAATGCCGATGCGCGCTATTTTCGAGACGATGCTTTCCGGCCCGCTGACGGAAACGACGGACGGATCCAGCGTTGGCGTGGTGCCGTAGAAACCGGATGGGTAATCGCCGGTTTGATGCACGGTTACCGGCAGGCGGTAGCTGGTGATGTAGTTATCCACGACCACGGTAATGCTGTCCGGATATATTTCAGACACGGTGCCGTAGGTTGTGGTGGAGGTACTGGTGATTTTCAGGGTCTGCGTGCCGGTTTCAGTGATCTTGGAAAGGTCGATGCGCGGGTTGTAGTTGGAGGAGGTAACGCTGTTATACTCCCGCTGAGGCACTTCCACACGCAGCCGGACCAGAGCGGAATCCTCCTCTATGCCGCTGAGAACAATCAAACCGTTGCGGCGAAGGGTATCGCTGCCCGAAACGGAAACGGGAACGTCGCTGAAAACGCGCTCGCGGGTAAGCGTGGGATCCTGTGTGATTAGCCCTGCCCAAAGCGAAATCGCCAGCACAAGCGCAATCAGTTTCCAAAGTAAATTGTGTGAAAGCATGCGCCAAAACCTGCCGGGCAGGCGGCGGAATTCCGCGCGTACGGAACGGTCCGGCGGAACGGGTTTGTTTTCGCTGCGATCGGGTTGCGTATTCATGCCGCCCCTCCTTTACGCTTTTTGGTTTTTTCCAGCAAAGCGGACCAGAGGCTGCCTTCCTTCTGGTGATACATGGACAACAGCACCTGCTCCAGCGCCACACGGTCCAGGTGGCGGGTGAGGTGGCCTTCCTTCGCCATGGAGATGATGCCAGTTTCTTCGCTGACGATCAGGGTGATGGCATCGGTCGTTTCCGTAATACCAAGCGCCGCGCGGTGACGCGTGCCAAGCTCGCGGCTGATGCTTTTGCCTTCGCTGAGCGTTAAAAAACAGCCCGCGGCCATGATTCGGCTGCCGCGAATCACCACTGCGCCGTCATGCAGCGGTGTGTTGGGCTCAAATATATTTTCCAGCAGCGCGCCGCTGATGCGGCTGTCAAGGCTGGTGCCGGTTTCGATAATATCCTTCAAGCCGATACGCTGTTCAAACACAATCAGCGCGCCAACGCGCCTGCGGCTTAGCGAAAGCAGGCAGTTGGTGATTTCCCGAACCACCTGTTCGCCCTCCTGCGGGCTGCTCAGGCGGGAAGTATCTCGGATTGCGCCGCGGCCAATCTGCTCCAGCGCCTTGCGCAGTTCCGGCTGAAAAAGGATCACAAGCACCACGGCGCCGTTATTGACGACGTTCAGAAGAATCCAGTTGAGCGCCGTAAGTCCCAGCAAATCGCTGACCCAGCTGGCGACAACCAGCATCACAAGCCCCTTCAAAACCGCGCTGGCACGGGTTTCCCGTGTTAGCATCAGCAATTCGTACAGTAAAAAGGCAACGATCAGGATATCCACGATATCGGTGATGGTGGGGCGGTTGAAAATATTCCAAAGAACGTTTTGAATCTGCAACCACAGCGTTTGCATACGTTCCCAGCCCCGCTTTCCTCGTTATCGATCGCTTTCCCGTTCGATTATACTACATTTAGCCCTATAGATAAACCCCACAGCGTCAAATTTACGACTGCCAATTCCGCTAAAGCGCAATCTGCGGGCAAATCGTCGCTCATCCGCCCGGCCGTGTACGGTTACACAGCTTTGCAAGGGGGGTGGAACATGATATAATGGGCTTCGGCGGTAAGCCGCCCGGGAGGATGCGCGGTATGGAGCACGAGGGACACCGGAAGCGGATGCGGGAACGGTATCAAAAGCAGGGGCTGGACGGCTTTGCGCAGCATGAAATGCTGGAATTGATCCTTTTCTACGCCATTCCGCAAAAAAACGTAAACCCGCTTGCCCATACGCTGATCGAACGTTTCGGCTCGCTGTATGCCGTACTCCACGCTACGCCGGAGCAGTTGATGAAAACACCCGGCGTGGGAGAATACGCGGCGACGCTCCTGTC
>JAQUXV010000432.1 GCA_028692205.1 Eubacteriales bacterium | reverse complement strand
TGCCGCGCGGCACCCGCAAGCTGAAGCTCTCCCGCATGAACATGGCTGGCATGGGCACCAAGATGATGAAATCCATCATGAAGCAGAAGAACGTGGATTCGCTGGAGGAGCTGATTGCCAAGGCCCAAAAAGCCGGCGTGAAGCTGGTGGCCTGCACCATGAGCATGGACGTGATGGGCATCCGCCCCGAAGAACTGATCGACGGCGTGGAGCTGGGCGGCGTAGGCGCCTACCTGGGCGACGCGGAAGAAAGCAACGTGAACCTCTTCATCTAGTTTCGGAAAACGAAGGGAAGATTCCCCGCGCGCTGTCGGCCGGGTTTTCACCCTCTTATGGCTGCAAACTCCTTGACGCAGCGCTGCTGTGACTGCGGGTTTCGCAAACATAACCCGGCAGGAAATCCGGTTCGGCAACGCGCAGGGTCTCGCCTCCCCGTTTCCCTATGAACTCAAAATTCCCCTTCCGCTTTTTCGCCGGTACACGGCGGGAACGGGAGGGGGTTTGTTTTATCGGGAATGGCTGGTGAAACAATGCCTTCCGGGGCATAGCAGCCTGCTTTACGGCGTTACGGATCAACATTGGATCAACGCCGATCGGATATTGTAGTCGAATGCGGACATCTCCGGTTAAATGTCAAGGGGCGACGGCGCTATTCCAGGGGCGTTCCGACCCAAATAATCCGTTTCTGCTGTAGCGGGCGTGAAGCGCTTTAATATCAGCGGCACTCCGGCACAGCGCTTTGCGCTTCTTCCCCCGATTGTGGTATGATACAGGCAACGTCCGCCCGAAAGGAGACCCTTTATGCTTCGTTTTATCCGCAGGGAAACCCGCCCGTTCGATGCCGCCGCGCAGAGCGCGATGCGGCCCTATCAGGGCGTATTGGCGGAGCTGCTTTACGCGCGCGGGGTGGATACGGCGGCGCAGGCGGACGCGTTTTTGGACCCGAGGCTGGATGAGCTGTACGATCCGTTGCTGCTAAACGATATGCAAGCAGCGCTCTCCCTTTTGGCCGAAGCAAAGGAGGAGCATTGGCGAACCGTCGTTTACGGCGATTACGATGCCGACGGCGTATGCGCCGCCACCATCGCAACCGAAGCGCTGCGCCGCTACGGCGTCGACGCGACGCCGCACGTACCGCTTCGCGAAGAAGGTTATGGGCTGAACATCGCCGCCGTGGAAGAACTGGCAAAAACCTATCAGCTGCTGGTAACGGTTGATTTGGGCATTACCAACGCCGATGAGGTGAACCGCGCCAAGGAGCTGGGGATGCGCGTCATCGTGACCGATCACCACCAGCCCGGTCTTTCGCCCTGCCCCGCCGACGCGGTGGTGAACCCGCTGCTCAACGGTTACCCGTTCCCCCGGCTATGCGGCGCGGGAGTCGCCTATAAACTGGCGTGCGCGCTTCTCGGGGCAGATGCGGCGGAAGAATGGCTGGATCTGGCCGCGCTGGCGACCGTGGCGGATATCGTGCCCCTGTTATCGGAAAACCGTGTGCTGGTGGCGCACGGGCTGCCCCGGTTCGGCGAACGCCCGGGGCTGAAAGCGCTGATGGCGGTGGCGGGCTGCAAGGTGCCGCCAACCTCCGAAACGGTGGGTTACCAGATCGCGCCGCGGCTGAACGCTGCCGGGCGCATTGCCGACGCGGGCGAGAGCATTCGCCTGCTGATGACCCGCGACCCTGCCGAGGCGGAAGCACTGGCGAAAAAGCTGGACGCCGCAAACGCCGAACGCAAGCGGCTGGAGACCGAAGCGACCGAGCAGGCGGAAATGCAGGCGAAAGCGCACGACTTCGTATCCAACCGGATGCTGTTCGTGCGCGGAGAAGGCTGGAACGCGGGCGTGATCGGGCTGGTGGCGGGGCGGCTGAACCGGCGCTATGGCGTGCCCGTGTGCGCCCTCACCGAAAAGGACGGCCTGCTGCACGGCAGCCTGCGCGGCGTGCGCGGGCTGAACCTGGCAAAGTGTCTGCAGGCGTGTGACGATTTGCTGCTGCGCTACGGCGGGCACGAGATGGCCGCGGGCGTAACGCTCGCGATGGAGAACGACGCCGCTTTCCGGCAGCGGCTGGAACAGGCTGTGCGCACGGGCGCGGAGGAGGATGCTTTTCTCCCCGCGCAGGAATACGACGCGACGCTGGCTTTTGCCAAGGCGGACGACGCGCTGGTGGATGCGCTGGAAAAGCTTCAGCCCTTCGGGCTGGACAACCCCGCGCCGGTTTTTTATACCGAAGCGGCGCAGCTGACGCGCCGCCGCGCCTGCGGGGCGCAGGGTGCGCATCTGCAACTGTCGCTTCGCGACGGCGACCGTTCGCTGGACGGCATTGCCTTTGGCATGGGTCCATTGGCTTCCAGCCTGCCGGATGCGGTGGATGTGGCCTATACCCTCGCGCGGGAGGAATTTCGCGGCCGCGTTTCCATCAAGTGCAACGTGCAGGCCCTTCGCCCCTCGGCACAGGCCCAGGCGCTGGCCGCGGAGCCGCAATCGGCGTTCGATACCTCGCTGCTCCGGTTGCTTCGGGACGCGCTTGCCGCGTTTCCGGCCGTTCCGGCAGGAAACGAAGCCCCCGACGCAGAAATGATTAAGGCTGCCCTTCGCGCGTGCGATGCGCCGGAACCCTTTGGCACGCTTCGCACGGCCGAGGGAGAGGAAGCGCCCGTCGCGCCGCTGCTGGAAGGGCGGCAGGGCACGCTGTTCGTCGCCTACGCGCGTGATACGGCCAAGCGCTTTCTGGCTGTCTACGGAGACCGTGTGGATTTGGCCCGCCGCGTGCCCGCCGATCCGCGCTGCTTCCATACGCTGCTTGTGCAGCCGCAACCGGAGGCGATTACCGGGTGCTGGAAAGCCCTCGTGCTGCTGGACGGCCCGCTGACGCCGCACGCCGCCGCGCTTTGGCGGCAGGCGGTTCCGCAAGCCGCGCTGTTTGC
>JAQUXV010000037.1:11007-13537 GCA_028692205.1 Eubacteriales bacterium | reverse complement strand
GAAGGGCGGCCTTTTCTTCCCTGTTCAGTTCCCGCCATTCGCCCACGGGGATATCCAGCCTAATCGGGCCGAACCCCTGCCGGTGAAGCGCAAGCACCTCGCGCCCGCGCGCCCCGAACATCCGCTTCACCTGATGGAACTTGCCTTCCGCCAGCAGCACTATCGCACGGCTCTGCTCCGGGCCGTTTTCCAGCACCCGAAGCTGCGCCGGTTTTGCCGTAAAATCGGAAAGCTCCATCCCTGCCGCGAAGGCGTCCGCATCCTCGGTAGTCAGCGGCCCGTCCACCGTGGCAAGGTATTCCTTCCAAACGTGCCGTCCGGGAGCCAGCAGCCTGTGCGCCAGCGTACCGTCGTTGGTCAATAGCAGAAGGCCCGTCGTATCTTTATCCAGCCGCCCCACCGGCATCACCTTACGACGCTTCAGCGCCTCGGGCAACAGGTCCATCACCGTCGGCGCGTTCCGGTCCCGGGTCGCAGTCAGCAGGCCGGCCGGTTTATGGAGCATCACATACCGAAAAGGAACGTCGTTTACCGGCTGCCCATTCAGCAGGATTTCGCATTGGTCGGCGTTCAGCTTTGCCGACGGATCGCAAACGGGTCGGCCGTCCGCCGTCACCGCCCCGGAGCGAATCAGCTTAACAGCTTCGCTGCGGGTATGCTCGCCGCTTTGGGCAATCAGTTTATCCAGCCGGATCAACGCCATACTCAGGTCCTGTCGCGGTTGAGCGGCTCCGGCGTTCCGGAGGTGGTTACCTCGTCCGCAAGCGTGTTCACCGGTTCGGCTTTACGCGCCGTCGGCGCGCCCTTGCCCGGCCGCACCGCAAACGCCGCCGTAACAATCCTGCGTAGCGGGAGCAGCGGCATGTAGCACACGAAGAACGCGAAGAGCAGCGGGCCGACCGCTCCGCCGAATTCCGGCAGGTTCAGCGTATGGGTGCTGAGAACCGTGTAAAACGCATCGGACAGGTTGCCAAGCACGTCCCTGAGGGTTGTAAACGTTACATACAGCGCGGGCGCCCACAGGATCAGGTTAACAAGCGCCACGCCCAGCTGTTTCCAGCGGCGGTCGCGCAGCCTGCGGCGCGCCTCGGCATGAGGGTCTTTGTCCATGGCGTCCGCGACAGCCCAGATGTAGCGGAATGCGCTGTTGCGAACCATACCCCAGAGAAGGGTCAAAAAGCCCAGCGCGTAAACCGCCAGAACCGTATAGACGCCTTCCATCAGATCCCCGTTGGGGATGATCTGCGTGCCGCCGAAAATACCGATGAAAATGTTTGCAAACCACGCAAGCACCGTCACCGCGCCTGCGCCCAGCAAGCTCAGATCGTTGAGCAGCGTAATCAGATCCACATTATTGTAGAAGTAATATCCCGCCGTCAGCATCAGCATGAGCGGAATCGCCCATTTAATAATGTGCAGCGCATGCAGTACGCTTTCGCCCAGCTTTTCGCCGTAATCATTCAGGTTCAGCGCGTTTCGCAGTGAGAAGCTGCCTTTACCCCGCGCCAGCGCGCGTGCAAAGCTGAACCGGAGCGGCAGAATGACAAACAGCATCAGCACGGGGGTAAGCACCGCAAGCCAGCGCCACGGTGAACCCGCCTCAAACACAAACAGCGCCCCCAGCGGAAGGAGGGCGATAACCCGCATCACCAATGCGATGAACATATAAAGCAGTATCCATAGATAAAAAATAAACGGGTTCTGCCGGTACATCCCTGCGCGCTCGTTTTCAGTGGTAGCCATCATCAGTTTCCTCCTCGGCATTGAAAGCGCAATGCAAACACACGGTTATTATACAACAGAGTGAAGGGCGATGCAAACGCATTTTTCAACGGCAGGCCTTGTTTTGCCGCAGGTTTCGCCGGGCTTCGCGCCGTTGACACGCAGGCGGAAACATGCTATTCTGAGGCGGCGATAAGGCGGCCAGGCGATCGCGTAACGCAGTTATGAGGAAAGTCCGAGCATCGCAGGGCAGGGTGCCGGTTAACGGCCGGTGAAGGCGACTTCAAGGAAAGTGCAACAGAAAGAAACCGCCTCCGTGCGCAAGCCCGGAGGTAAGGATGGAAAGGCGAGGTAAGAGCTCACCCGCGTTTCGGTAACGAAAGCGCGATGTAAACCCCACCCGATGCAAGATCCGAATGGAAGCAATACGGCGGCCCGCCGTGCTTCCGAAGAGATCGCTGGATCCGCGCGGTAACGCGCGGGCTAGATAGATGATCGTCCAACGACAGAACTCGGCTTACGACCGCACTTATCGCAACTGTAGATGAAAACGGGTGTCCGCAGCAACGCGGGCCTCGTTTTTTCATTTTTTCTCACGCGTTTATTCTTCCTCTTCAAATTCGCCGCGATGGCTCTTGAAAAATTCCATATACCTGCGCACGTTATCCAGATCGGTCCATTTTTTAATGTCCACGGGCCGCGCATCCAGATCGTAAATCTTTGCGCCCCGGAGTGCCAGCAGAAACGGCGAATGTGTGGATATCACCATCTGGCAATCCATGTAATGGACGCTGTCCTCAATATACTT